>DASXMM010000140.1:0-3538 GCA_036495665.1 Candidatus Acidiferrum sp.
AGAAATAACTGAGGAACGTTCCGAAACCGTGAAACGACCGCGTCGCGTGACGGCTGATCGAAGGAGCGCAACCGCGCACCGAGTATCGGGTTTGGGCGCTCACATATTCACCCGATTCTGTTCGCTCCCGTACGATTTTGAGCGACGCGTTTTTTCTCAAGGGGCATGATGCAATTACGGGTGCCGCAGACGCTCGGCAACAAATCTTGCATTACGCGGAAATCTTAAAACAGATTTCCGCTCGGGACTATTATGAGTGACTTAATCAGGGCTAAATTTGCTGGAGCTGAACTGAAAGAATCCCCAGAAGAGACAGAAGGGACGCCCCTCCGGCCCGCCGTTCACGCGGTCACAACTGATAGAAATTCAAAATTGGCTGAATTCCGTCCGCGATCGGAGACGCCGGTGAGGCCCGTCAAAATCGCGATCAAAACCAAAGGCAAAATTCTCCTCATCCACCCCGGGGATATTCTTGCGGTCGAGGCAGAAGGAAATTACGTGTTGCTACGACGCCCGACGGACTCTTATTTGTTACGTGAGTCGATTTCGACGATGGCGGAGAAGCTTCAGGCCTACGGCTTCATTCGCATTCATAGGTCCGTCCTGGTGAATGCCTCTTCGGTTGAAGAAATTCACCCAGGGGCCAGCGGAGAATACATGCTGCGTACCGCCGGCGGCCGCGAATACATGGTTTCCCGTACGTACAAGCACAACCTGAAGTCCCTCGCGCATTCCTGGATCGGCACGGATTCTTTCGTCGACGAATGAAGACACTCGCACACCCTGTCCAGGCGACAGATGACTCTCGTACAATTACCGCTTTTTCAAATCATTCGCTGAGCTTTGCGCTGTTCGTGCCGCGAGCCTCCAAGTTTTCTGGCCACACTAAGCGCGGCTTCTGATTTTTAACTTACGGCAGATCCTTACTCAGCCGCTCCGTCGTCCCCTTCGCTTCCGTCACCGGCGGGTTGTTCAAATACTTCCCAAAAAAAACCAGGTACCTCTGCCACCGGTCCTCAATATGCCGCGGCTCCACAAATCCGTGATTCTCCCGCGGATACGTCACATATTCCACCGGCACCTTCCTCTCATACAGCGCACGATAAAATTCCTCCGACTGCGGTATCGGCACGCGCGTATCCGACTGCCCGTGCAGAATCATCGTAGGCGTTTTCACGTTTCCCACAAACTTCATCGCCGAATGGTCCCAATACTCCTGAAAATTATCCCACGGCGCTTTACCACTGTAGAACACCGTCAAATACCGGTGAATGTCCGTCTGCGAATACATCGAATAAAGGTCCGGCAGCCCCGCTCCCGGCGAAATTGCCTTGAACCGGTCCGTCTGCGTATCAATCCACATCGTCATGTAACCGCCATACGACCACCCAAACGCACCCAGCCTGTCCGGGTCGGCCCATCCTTTATCCACCAGAAACTGCACGCCGCTCATGTCATCCTTGAAGTCGCCGTTCCCCCAGTCCCTCTGGTTCGCTGCCTCGAATTTCTCCCCGCGCCCCGTCGACCCGCGAAAATTCGGCTCCAACAGCAAGTAACCGTTGGCCGCCATAATCTGCTCCGTCGGATTGAACGCCAACAGCGAAGCCCCTGTCGGCCCTCCATGCGGATTCAGCAGAAACGGAACCTTGTGCGAGCCGTCCCAATCCACCGGCTTCGTCACAATGCCATCAATCTCCATCCCGTCCTTGCTGCTCTTCCAGCGAACCACTTCCGTGGCTCCCAGCGCGTAATCCGTCAGCCACGCATTTTGATTCGTAATTTTCTGCAGCGATGCAAAGCTCAAGTCGCTCCGAAACACGTCCGCCGGGTGCATCGGATCCGTCGACGTTCCTACCGCCGTTTTCCCGTCCGCACTGACTTCCGTCAGACTCGCCACCGACGCCGTATCCGTCAGCGCACGCACCGTTCCCGCCGCCACGTCCGCCGCAAAAATCCGATTTGCCTCGTGATCATCCGAGCTGAAATAGATCGTCTTGCCATCCGGCGACCAGAACGGCTCCCCGGCATTCAACTCAAAACCGCCGCTCACTTTCTTCGGCTTGCCGCCATTCGCATCCACCACAAACAAATTCACCTGATAAACCACCAGCCCCGCGCTGCTCAAATATGCAATCGACTTCCCATCCGGAGACCATCGCGCCGTCTGTGTGGGATCAGCCGTCTCTACAACCTTTCGCGACTTGCCGCTCGAAACGTCCAGCACCCACGCCGTTTGGAGCGAAATGTCATCCAGCTTCGGCGTAGGATTCGTTGTGAACGTAACGTGCGTCCCATCCGGAGACCAATGCGCATCGCTAACGGTACCCTCCGCCTTGGTCATCTGTTTGTCCTCGCTCGTCGCTATGTTCCAAGTCCAAAGCTGCGCCATCTTCAAATCGTGATCCACCACCACAGCATCATCCTTCTGCTTCGAGCGCTTCTCTTCTTCGTCGCTCAAAGGCGCCGTCGCCGTCAGCAGCAATGTCTTGCCATCCGGCGAAAACTGAAATGCACGCACGCCAGACTTGTGCTTCGTCACCTGCCACGGCTCGCCGCCATCCGTGTACATAAACCAGACCTGCGGCTTCGCATCCTCCTTCTCTCCCGCATCCATCGTGAACGCCAAAAGCTTTCCGTCAGGCGACCACGCCACATTCGAAACACTCTTCTCTCCGCGCGTAAATTGCCGCGCGGTCGTTGTCGGTCCCGCCGTCGGCACAACCCAGAGCTGCGTAACGCTCTTCCACGGCGTATCCTTCTCTTTATCCATCACGTTCTCAGCCACCAGATAAGCCACCCGCGTCCCGTCCGGCGAAATCCGCGGCGAACTCACGCGCGCCACGCGCAACGCTTCCGCCGTCCCAAACAATTTCTTCCCATCCTTGCTCTTGGCCATCTCCTGCCCGCGCACCGTCTGCCCACAAACAAGCAGCCCCGCGAAAGCCGCGGCAACAATCATTCCCCGAACCAATTTCGTCATCGCAATTCCCCTCACTGGAAATCCAGTTCACCCATGAAACATCCGTTTCACCCATCCTTAACGCCGCGAAGTATATTGGCAACCTCCACCCCGCGCAAGGAATACGCGTCAGCGCTTTATGTCCGTCTTGTATTTAAGCTGACTCTGGACTTCTTGAAGTGAGCGTTTCTCTAATCCTGCCGAAGCGCGATCACCGGATCGACCCGGCTCGCTCGCCGCGCCGGCAGGTAGCTGGCCAGCAGCGCCGCTGTCACCAGCAGCGGAATCATCAGCGCCAAACTTACTCCAACCGCGGACTGCATGCCCGGGACCCAACGCAACAGCACGCGTTCCGCGCCCAAAGCGGCGGCAGTGCCGAGTGCTACACCCACAACGATCATTCCCAGGCTTTGGCGCAGCACGAGCCACTGCACGTCACCCGCGCTGGCTCCCAACGCAATCCGCACGCCTATCTCCGGCACACGCTGCCCTGTCAAATACGCCAGCACGCCATAAATTCCGACGCACGCCAATGCCAGTGCTAAGCCCGCAAAAACAGCAAAGAGGACTAGCAGAAAT
>DASXMM010000141.1:0-4131 GCA_036495665.1 Candidatus Acidiferrum sp.
CCCGAAGGATTCAACCCGTGCGCCTCTTGAAATTTCTTCATGGCGTCAACGGTCGAGGGATCCCACTTGCCGTTCGGGCTGCCACTAAACGAGCCGTCCTTGGCAAGCGCCGTCTGAATCTCAGAAATCCGCTCGGGAGCAGGCGTTTTCTGCCCCTGCTCCCGGCGAGTCGTTTTCTTTGAGGCTTTTGCGTGCCGAGTTTTGGGCTTCGGCTTTGCGGAAGGCGATTTCGACGCCGCCGTGCCCTGCCCCTTCGCAGCGGATGCGCTTACACCTATAGCGGCTGCAACAAGCAGCGTCAAAGCCAGGTGAGTCGCTTTTCGCACTCGCATTGGTTTCGGTTTATGTGCCTCGGGAGGCGCTTCCGTCTCCCCGCGTTGCTATTGTTGATTCTCCGCCGGAACCACGCCGGACAGGAAAAGTGTTAGCATACGATCACTGTCCTGGCGGCGCAAAACCTTGAACACCACGTTATCTCCAGCTTTCAGTTTGGCGATGGCCGCTTTGTAATCGTCCAGGGACGCTATTGCATCATGGTTGATCTCGGTAATCACATACCCACGGTCGAAACCCAGATCATCTGAGGCAAAGCTGGCAGGGTCCACGTCCGTCACGATAACTCCCCTGACGCCATCCATGCCAAAACGCTGCGCCCGATCCTTAGTCAGCGCTTCCACATGGAGCCCGAACTCGGCCGGCGCCGCTTCACCGGGCTGGTCGCCCATGCGGCCTGCGGTGTTCGGGAAGACGTGCGTGCGATCCTCGACCGTAGCGGTAGTTTCTTTCTGCGTGCGATCGCGGACGAAGTTAAGTTTTACCTTGCTGCCGATTGTGGCTTGCGCAATCGGATTCACTAGGTCGTTCCCGGTCTTTACGGGCTGTCCGTTCACGCTGGTAATGACATCGCCAGCCTTGAGCCCGGCCTTTTCCGCCGGACCGCCGGGTTCCACAAGTTCAATCACGACGCCGTACGGAGCGCCTAGAGACTTCAGCGTTATGGGATTTGTGCCGAGGTCTTCCTGGAAGCTGACGCCGATCGATCCACGCGTCACACGCCCGTTGGCAATCAGCTGGTTATAGACGCTGATCGCGGTATTCGATGGCAGCGCGAACCCAACGCCCTCGTACCCGCGGCTACCGGTTATGATCGCCGTGTTGATCCCGATGACTTGCCCCGCCAAATCCACCAGCGGGCCGCCCGAATTGCCCGGGTTGATCGCCGCATCTGTCTGGATGAATCGCTGGAACTGCTTGGCCAACCCCAGTCCTCCGCGGTCCTTCGCGCTGATGATTCCCGCGGTCACGGTCGCTTGCAATCCAAAGGGGCTGCCAATCGCCAGAACCCAGTCTCCAACCTGCACGCCTTCCGAATTTCCGAGCTTGGCAACGGGGAGTTCCTTGTTCGTTTCAATCTTGATTACCGCCAAATCCGTATCGTCGTCCGCTCCGATTACCTTCGCGGTATAACGCTGGGTATCGTTGTTCAGCTCCACTTGAATCTTGGTCGCGTTCTCAATGACGTGGTTGTTGGTTAGAATGTAGCCGCGCTTGTCGACAATCACGCCCGACCCGAGGCTGCGCTCTGCTTGAGGAGGACCGTCCTGCCGTCCGTCGAAGAAACGGTCGAAGAAATCCTGCATGGGATCGTTGTCATCGTCGGGATTCGCGGGCGTGTTAGGGCGCGCTCGCCGCAGCTTGTTGGAATTCGACTTTTTTTCCATCACTTGCGTCGTCGCAATATTCACAACCGCCGGCTCCACGCGATTCACAATTCCAGAAAACGAGCTTGCCGAAGGAATCGGGTCCGGGACAACGAGCTTCGCCGCGTCCGTGCCGCTGAAAGCCTTCATCGCCGAGACACGGCCCGAAATCACCGAGCCAATCATGATTCCCGTCACGAGCGTGAATGCCACAAAAAAAGACGCCAGAACCTTCCGGCGTCGCGCCCAACTAAAAAGCTCTTTCACCTGCTCACCCATGTTCGCTGCTCCTATCTATCTAGGCCGCACATCCCCATTGCCCCGAATTCTTGATCGCGGACGCAATACTGCTAACCGCCCGGCGATTCCCCATAATAAGTATAACACCGCAGATGATAGACAGTTGCCTCGGAAAATCAATGCTCCGAGGTTGTTACTGTCCAGAAGAACGGGGCCCACGCGACGTGCCGTGGCCAATGGTCGCACTCTCTCACCTGATTAGACGCACGCGCGCCTCTTTTTGTTGTCAGTCTATTTGCTTTATCTCGGCTCGCCGGTAGTCGGTCAGTTTCCGGTTGCCGCGTTAACCAGGACTGACGAGAGGTGCGAGCCATTCCACGCGGCCCTTGGCTTCGCGGACCGCATCCTCAATCGTGCTCAATCTCGAACCTTGGCCGATTCGAGTTGGCACCCAGCTCTCTTCCTTGTCGCAAAACCTCCATTCGAGGAAGCCGAACGTCGCATCCGAATTTCTGTAAAAACAAACGCGTCGTTCGAGGCCGGAGTCGTAAATCGTCTTTAGGGCATTGCCCTCTTGCATTCGTGTACCCATTCGAAGATTCCTGATTCCCTGTGACCGCCTGAGCTGTCATTTTTTGTTAAACACTTGCTGCCAATTGTCGGGCAAAAGGCCCGGATGTTGCTTCTCCACTTGGCGTGAGAAGAAATTAGCCCTGCAAGTGAAGCCACGCTGGCTGATATTCCAATAGCACTCGGGTGAAAAACTGCGGTCAGGCCAGCGTTTACCAAGATGAACGCGCAGCTGCAAGCCGCCAAGACCGCCAGCCTCTTGCGGTAGAAGAGCAATGTCAGGCCACTTGCTAGCGTGAAAAATAGGGTCGCTTCCCGGATGTCATGCTTCCAGAGCGTTGTTGAACCCATAATGAGCAAGACTGAAATTCCAAACGCGAGAAACATCATGAACCAAGTATGCAGTGTCCACGTTTCATCTGGCATTTCTTCTCCCTGCGTTACCGATGTTCCCACGTTGAGTTCAATCACCCGAAAGTGAGTGGGCTTGCCGTGTCCAAAAGCTCCTAACCTGCACTCGGTCAAGGTGTCGCGTTCGAACTCTAGTACCCATATGGACGGTAAGGGCGTTTATCAGGACCTGAGATGTATTAAGCGCAGAGAATGACAAACTGGCGGCGCGAACGGGTCATATTTGAAGTTCAGTCCGCAATCCAAATTTTATTGACAGTCTTTCCCGTCCACGCGTAAAGGATGCCCCACGCTTCGTACTGAAAGAAAACAATAACCGGTCCGGTCGCGCGAATTGTCTTCTTGCCATAAACGTCGGTGTATGTACCGGGTGGCAGGCTCCACACCACTGGTACGTTCAACCCGCCGGTAGCCAAAAGCGTGATTTTCCAGGTTGCGTCAACTTGGTGAGCGACAACAAGTTCTGCCTTCTGGTTCGTTTCTGCCTTTGGGATCAAAACAAGGGCCAGCGTCGGCTTGCCATCACCATAGAAGTCAATCTTTACAAGACCGGGGCAACCACTGCCGTGGTCTGTTTGAAAGAATCCCCTGTCGTCTTCCTGGAGGTCGGACAAGGCCACGACCTTCCTCCCCGGATACTTACCCGCAATCTCGCGCTCCAGGTCCTTCGGAACATCGCATGCGTCTTTTGGTGTCTGCGCAGCCGCTACATTGACGAAAACGAACAGAAACGATACCGCCGCAAAGATTGCCAAGGATTTTGCTTTCACAAAACGTGGCCTCCTCACGAGACTAATCGGACCATGAAAGGGTGGGGTTTGTATTCGGAATCGAGGTACAGGTGTAAGCGATGAGTTATCTTCTTACGTAACTTCGAGAGAACCTTTCTTTACAGGCGCCTGGTTAGTGGGTACCAGCACCCTCGTGTCGCGGAACCTGTTAATCACGAGTTGAGAGCCTAATTGCCAGGAGTTGCTTTGAATCTTAGCCCCTCAGGATATTTCGATCGGATTCGTAGGCTGCCCTCTTCGAGCCGCCGGCCCGCCCCTTTAGGCCTTGACAAGCGTTCCCCGTTCTAGGATAAATAGAACAGCTGCGGTTGCGGCGACACGTGGCGATTTAGGGCAACTTGCTCCACGTAAAAAACTGCTAAAGAGCTGTAGAGTATCCCAGAAGATTTTCTGAGACCCTCCGAGCACTTTGGCACGGA
>DASXMM010000142.1:0-3928 GCA_036495665.1 Candidatus Acidiferrum sp.
GTCGAGGAAGAGTGTGCCAGCATCGGCTTTTTGGAATTTGCCGACTTTGTCTTCGGAGGCACCGGTGAAGCTGCCTTTGATGTGGCCGAAAAGCTCGGACTCGATCAGTTCTTCGGGGATAGCGGCGCAATTCACTTCCACAAAAGGACCTTTGCTGCGAAGGCTGGCGGCGTGGAGGGCGTGAGCTACGAGTTCTTTGCCGGTGCCGCTTTCTCCGTAAATTAGGACGCGGCCATTGGTGGGAGCGGTTACGGCGATTTGCTGGCGCAAGGCTTTCATCGGGATACTGTCACCGATGACCTGATAGCGATGGTTGAGTTCGCTGCGGAGGAGTTGGTTCTCTTCCTGAAGGCGGCGCTGTTGGACAGCGTTGCGGACCAGGACGATGATTTTTTCCAGCGAGAGCGGCTTTTCGATGAAATCGAAGGCGCCTAGCTTTGTGGCGCGGACCGCGGTTTCGATTGTGCCGTGGCCTGAAATCATGATGACGGCTGGAGCGCGTGGGATCGCTTGCATGCGGCTAAGGGCTTCGAGACCGTCGATCCCCGGCAACCACACATCCAAGAGAACGACTGCCAGATCGCCTGACACGGCGCGGGCAAGCGCTTCTTCCGCGGAAGCGACGGCTTCAACGTGGTAGCCCTCGTCTTCGAGGATAGAGGAGAGCGATTCGCGAATTCCAGCTTCGTCGTCGACGACGAGGAGGTGCGGCTTGGGGGTCATCGCACCGCTTCCGTTGGACTGTGGTCTGTGACGCCGACGGGCGTGGGTTCGGCGACGGGGAGTTCGACTAAGAATCGCGAACCTACGGGCAGGTTGTCTTCTACGTGGATGGTGCCGCCGTGCTCTGCGACGATGCGAGCTGCGATGGCCAGGCCTAGGCCGGTGCCACGGTTTTTCGTGGAGAAGTGCGGGAGGAAAAGTTTGTCTTTGTCCTGCGGGGAGATACCGTGGCCGGTGTCGGAGACGCAGATTTCCACGGTTTCGGCATCGGGACGGGCACAGGTGGAAATTACGATTTCGCGGTAGGCGGAATTTTCAAGAGCTTCGGCGGCGTTGTCAATGAGATTGACCACTACGCTGCGGATTAAGCCTGCATCGGCGCGGACCGACGGCAAATTTTCGCCCAGAGTTGTTCTTAGCGTGATGCCGTCGAGACGTTCGGAGAAAACCTCGACGGCTTCGTTGACGATGCTGTTGGCGTTTGTCGTCGTGAGCTTCGCGGTAGGGAAGCGAACGAATTGAGAGAATTCGTTGACTAGCGCGGCGAGGGTCGAAACTTCGCGTTCGATAAGACGAGAGCACTCCTGGACGAGGCTTGTCAGTTCCCGGTCGCGCGGTGCCGCGGAGTCAGCGGATGGGCGGCGCTCGAGGAACCGGGACAGGCGCTGGGAAGAGAGCTGGATGGGCGTGAGCGGATTCTTTATTTCGTGCGCGATGCGGCGCGCGACTTCCTGCCATGCTGCCGATTTTTGAGCACGGAGCATTTCGGTGAGGTCATCGAGGACCAGCACGTAGCCGGAATTGGCGCGCCGGGGGCCGAGCGAACTGACGGTAACGGCGAGATGCAAGATGCGGCCGGAGACGACGGTTTCGATTTCACGCGAGACTACACCCATGCGTAGCGAGCGACGCATGAGGAGCTGGAGGATGCGCGACGCATCTGGTCCGAGGAGTTCGTCTAACGATTGCGCGTTGCGGGCGTCGCTGCCAAACATCCGCGTTATGGCGGTGTTTGCGCGGAGGATTTCGCCGCTGGCATTGAGGGAAATGACGCCGGTCGGGATGTTTTCCAGGACCGTTTCCATGAGTTGGCGGCGACGCTCGAGTTCCTGGACCGCTTGTTGCAAGTTGCGCGTGAACTGATCGATTTGTGAGCGGTTGTCCCGCAACTGCGTGGTCATGGTGTTGAACGAGCGCACAAGAACCCCTAGTTCGTCCTGAGCTTGCTCGGGAACCTGGTAGTCGAAATTTCCGGCGGAGATTTCGCGCGTGCCTTCGGCGAGGGCCTGGATAGGGATGGTGACTTGCTTTGCGAGAAAGAGGGCGACCCACGTCACGGCGAAGAGGAGGAGGACCGTGAAGAGCAGGAGGATCAGCAGCATCTGACTTTTGAGGGCGCGCAGATCTTTTTTCCCTTGATAGTATTCGAGCGTGTGCGATTGGATTTCCGTTATTCGAGAAAGGAAATTCGCGCTGGTGCGGTAGGCAGCGACGGTGTAGCCGACGGGTTGACCGTCGCGGATAGTGGGAACGCGCGCCGCGAAGTAATCGTTCCCGGCGGCGGTCCAAACTTCGACGCCGCTGGGCATGAGTCGCACGAACTTGCCCAACACTCCTGGCTCGGCGCAGATGGGGTCCTCACGTTCTTCGCCCTGGTTTTCGCAGATGACGCCGCCGCGCGCAGGATTCCCGTCTTTGTCCAGAACCCAGACGGCATCGGCGCCTTTTGCGAAGGCGTGTTGCAATTGCTCTTCGAGGAACAGCGAAGTATCTGCCTGAATATCGTTTGCAAGCCGCCTCAGGCGGGGCAGTTGTGTGCGCCCGAAGTCGTTCATCAGCTCTTGGGTTTTCTCGGAGGCGATTTCAAGAGGGCGAGGGAACCAGCGCAAGAGCGTGCGGTTGATGAGGGAGTAGCTCACGATAAACATGAAAATGATCGGGAGGAGAGAGATGGCCATGGCGCCGACGACCATTTTTGTTTTGAACCGGGCGCCAAGCTGTTCACGGCTTGTTTCTGCCCAAAGGCGCAAGACCGTGCGGCCCAGAATCAGGCCAAAGACGAGGAGAGCGGCGGTGATGAAACTGGAAACCGCGTACAGGGGAGCCAGCGAGCGCCAACTTTTCGGCTCAAACGGAACATCAAGCGAGCCGAAAGTGAACACGGCCGCAAGAAGTAGAGTGAACAGAACGCCGCCGATGGCCAGCGTCCAGCGTTGTTTGGAGTCGAGACGACTCATGCGTTGGGCACCATCAGATCAAACATGAGAAATTGCGCCGTCGAAATTTATCGACCCTGCAGTGCGCCACAAAAGGCCCTCTATCGCACGATAGCCAGCGCAAAGAGGCAAGTCAAGAACTGCACCTGTACCTCGTGCGAAAAACCTGCCCGTGTGTACAGGTATTAGCCATTTCAGAACTAAGTTTTAATTTCCGCACACCTTAGCAGCCGCCATTTGCTATGTTCACTTTGGGTGCAAACCGGCAGGGAGCGCTGCGGATGTCCGTCCGTTTGGGCGAGATACTTATAAAAGAAAGCCTGATCACTCAGGACCAGCTCCAGAAGGCGCTCGAATTTCAGCGCGCCAATGGTGGCAAGCTGGGGAGCTGCCTGACGAAGATGGGCTTCATCACCGATGACGACATCACCGGTGTGCTCTCGCGCCAATACGGCGTGCCTTCCATTAATTTGAAGTACTACGAGATCGACCCCAACGTTATCAAGCTGATTCCGCAGGATACGGCTTTGCGGTATCAGGTGATTCCACTTTCGCGCGTAGGTTCGGTGCTGACCATTGCGATGACCGACCCCACGAACGTGTTCGCGATGGACGACATCAAGTTTATGACCGGGTTCAATGTGGAACCGGTGGTGGCTTCGGAGTCGGCCATCGGGGAAGCGATTTCGCGGTTCTATGGCGGGTCGGAAGCGAATACCGAAGAACTGAGCAAGATGATGAAAGACCTGGTTGATGAAGACCAGGAGCTTGAGCTGGCTGCGGAAGAAGCGGAACTGGATACCGCAACGCTCGAGAAGGCCGCTGAAGAAGCGCCAATCATTAAGCTGGTGAACCTGATTTTGACGGACTCAGTGAAACGGGGCGCGAGCGATATTCACATCGAACCGTATGAGCTTGAGATGCGCGTGAGGTTCCGCGTGGACGGACAATTGCAGACGGTGATGACGCCGCCGCTGCGCTTGAAGGAC
>DASXMM010000143.1:0-9917 GCA_036495665.1 Candidatus Acidiferrum sp.
CGACTGCGCCGATAAACTGCTAAAAAAAGGCGAGCGCTTCGACGTCGTCATCGCCAATGCTGGCGTAATGGCCACGCCGTTTGGCCATACGGCCGACGGCTTTGAGACGCAGTTTGGCACCAATCACCTTGGCCACTTTGTCTTCGTTAACCGGATTGCGTCGCTTATCCGCGCAGGTGGACCGCTGATCAACCTGTCTTCTTCCGGTCATCGCTTTTCGAATGTCGACCTCGAGGATCCCAACTTCGAGCGCACGCCTTATGAGCCCTTCGTTGCGTACGGCCGATCGAAAACGGCGAACATCCTCTTTGCCGTTGCTTTCGAAAAACGGCACCGGGATCGCGGGGTGCGCGCTGCGGCTGTGCATCCAGGAGTCATACAGACCGAGCTGGCACGCCACATGGACCCGAGCCAAATGCAAGCCAGGATCGACCAAATCAGCAAACAACTCGCTGCAGAAGGTAAAGGGCCCTTGCAGTTCAAGACGATCCCTCAAGGAGCCGCAACTTCGGTATGGGCCGGAGTAGTTGCTCCGGCTGAAGAGATCGGAGGGCGATATTGCGAGAACTGCCACGTTGGCAGCATGGTTTCGGACCACGTGACCCTCAGCCCGATCAGCGAAGGAGTCCTCGGATATGCGCTCGATCCAAACACTGCTGAGGCCCTCTGGAAGAAAAGTGAAGAACTGGTCGGAGAGCCCTTTTAGCGGCCGGATTTCAGAGTCGTAGATTAGGAATGAGATCTGCTTTGAGATAGGAGGATGAATGGCGCAAGTTTGGTTAGTCACTGGTAGTTCTCGCGGTCTGGGTCGCGCGATTGTCGAAGCGGGCCTTGCAGCGGGCAATAAGGTCCTGGCGACAGCTCGGGACATTGAGTCACTGAGTGACCTATCGAAGCGCTACGGTGACCAGGTGAAGCTCTTCGCGCTGGATGTGACCGACGAGTCAGCGGCAGCCGGCGCGGTGAAGACGGCCATTGATGCGTTTGGCTCGCTGGATGTTGTTATCAACAACGCCGGATACGGCAATCTCTCATCCATCGAAGACACGCCTATGTCGGATTTCCGCGCACAGATCGAAACGAACCTCTTCGGGACGATTATCGTGACGAAGGCGGTTCTTCCGTACTTTCGCGAACGAAAGGCAGGCTATTTCGTTCAGTTTTCCTCAGTGGGCGGAAGGATCGGGCCTCCAGGGCGCGGGCCTTATTCGGCGGCGAAATGGGGTGTCGAAGGCTTCTCCGAAGTGTTGTGGCGCGAAGTGGCGCCGCTAGGTATCAAGGTCACGATCGTTGAACCGGGTGGCTTCCGTACGGACTTCGCTGGCAGTTCGACCAAGCTTAGCGAAGGGCACCCCGAATACGACTCGACTGTTGGAGCAACCGCCAGGTTTCAGCGCGACTACAACGGTAAGCAGCCCGGTGACCCGAAGAAGGCGGCTCAAGCGATCGTTCAGCTCACCCAGGAACAGAAACCACCGTTGCGACTCTTGCTCGGCAGCGATGCGTACAACGGGGCGGAGAAGAACGACCTTGCACGATTAGAAGAAGCGAGAAGGTGGAAAGAACTCAGTCTGTCCACTGATTTCCAAGCTAAAGCGTCAGTTTCGTAGTGTCAACAGAAAGGGCGAATGGCAATGAAATATAGGCTACTCGGCAACAGCGGCCTGCGGGTTTCAGAAGTGTCTTTGGGCACCATGACCTTCGGCGAGGAGTTGGGATGGGGAACGGCGAAGGAAGAAGCGCAGAGGGTCTACGAAACGTACCGCGAGGCGGGCGGAAATTTTATTGATACCGCGAACTTCTACACCAACGGTACCAGCGAAAAATTTCTCGGTGAATTTATCAAAGGTCATCGCGACAGCGTGGTGCTGGCCACGAAATACAGTCTCGCAGCTCCAGGCAAGGATCCGAATGCGGCAGGAAATCATCGCAAGAACATGATGCAGGCAGTAGAAGCCAGCCTGAAGCGGTTGCAGACGCACTATGTGGACCTCTACTGGGTGCACATTTGTGACCAGATAACGCCAGTCGAGGAAGTCATGCGTGGACTTGACGATCTGGTTCGTCAGGGAAAGGTTCTCTACCTCGGCATCTCGGACGCTCCCGCCTGGTGGGTTGCCCAGGCAAATACGCTTGCAGAGTTGCGCGGATGGTCGCGTTTCGCCGGGCTGCAAATCGAATACAGTTTGATTGAGCGGACCGTCGAGCGCGAACTGGTCCCCATGGCGAAAGCTTTGAATTTAGGACTGACGGCCTGGTCGCCTCTGGCGGGCGGCGTACTCAGCGGGAAGTATCACGGCGAAGGGAAGGCTGATGGCGCACGGTTGTCCACCGAAGCAATGAAGGCATTTCTTCCCGAGGCACAACGCGCGGCGCGGATTGTTGCAGCGCTGAAATCTGTTTCCCAACAGGTGGGCCGCAGCTTGGCGCAAGTCGCACTCGCTTGGCTGCGCTATCGACCTGTGCCGGTAATCCCGATTATCGGAGCGCGCAAAGTAAATCAACTTCAGGACAATCTCGCCAGCTTGGAACTTAAGCTTTCGCTCGAACAATTGAAAATCCTTGACGAGGCCAGCCGCGTGGAACTGGGATTCCCGCGCGACCTCTACGAAAGAGAAATGGTGCGTGCTATCGCCTATGGCGGGATGCGGGATAGCCTCGTGCTTTAGTGGCAAAAGGCCAGCAGGTTGTTCATGCACGCAGCATCAGGCAAAGAATGGACAGCAACTGCGGCTGCGTAAATTGGTGTTTGCTGAAGCGGCTGCGATAGCGCGGAAGCACCGCGCGAGAGACTTGCAGAGCGATGCGGGCAAGAGGCAGGAGTCCAACTTCGGCCATCGCAACTCCTGCCTCGATAGCAAACACCGATTCTTGGGAACTTGCGATTGCGAATTCTCATCGTCGCAGCGAGGATGTTAAGAGCCAGATAGCTTCTAGGCTAGCGGTTAGCCGAAACACCGGGGCCTTTGATGTAGCGGGTGGCGAACGTGAGAAACGTCGGCCAATTCGGGGCGGGAGTGTGGCCGCCGTTGTGTTGGCGATAGGCAAGGTCGCCGTCGATGAGCGGAGTCTCGATCGGCGGAAATTCGTTAGTGCCCAAGTCTTTTTTTCCGAGCAGACGGTAGACTGGGCCTGCGGCAACCGTCGCCAGGAACATTCCGTGCCCGTCGACCCAGCCGTCGCCTTGCGTCGCGCCGGCGCCGATGAACACGGGGCGCGGCGCCGCGAGCGCTATCAGTTCATGCTGATCCACGGGCAAATCGTTCGGCTTCAGCGGGCCCGCATACTTTAGAAAATTTCCCGCCATCCAGTGATACTCGCCTGTGCCGGCCACGTTGCCAATTTGCTCGCCGAAATTCCGACGCCAGAGAGCGGCCCCGCCCGCACCGGAAGAACTGACATACGCAATCGCAAAACGTGGATCATAAGCCATCGTGACCAGAGCCGCCTTGCCGTATCGCGAATGCCCCTCGATGCCGATTTGGTGTGCATCGACGGCGCGGTCCGTCTCGAAATAGTCCATCGCGCGGCTCGCGCCCCACGCCCAGGCGCGTAGCGCGCCCCAATCGTCCAGCTTTCGTGGCTGGCCTTTATTTACGAGGCCGATGATTCCTTCGGTCAGGCCGTCGCCTTTATCGGCTTGCACGCTCGTGGGAATCAGGACCGCATAGCCCCAGCCCTTCGCCAAAACTTGCTGCTGCCATGTGGGACCTTTGTTGGCGGCGGCGAGTTCCGGAAAGCGTTTCGCAATCGCGGCCATAACCTCCGGGCTGAAGCTCAACTCCATGATCACCGGAACGAGACCGGATGCCTTCGCGGGCGTGCTCAACGTAAGCTGGATGTCCACCTTAATCGACGGGAACGCTGAATTGTCGACGTGCCCGACGAGTTTCTTCGTCACGACTGGGACGTTCGCGTTCATCTCCTGAAGCGTGCTCGTCACTTCCCAAACGACTTTCGGTGTTTCGCGTGGCGCCCGTCCATAAATCTCGCGGTCGAAGTCTTCGACAATCTCTGGACGCCGCAGATCCCACCATTCTTTCGGCGTCCGGACGCGTTTCCCATTCTTGAGCAGCAACGGATCAGGCAGCTTGGGGTCCGGCTTGGCGTTTTCCTCGTTGTAGTTGGCTGCGTTCGGCGACTTGGGATCGCCATCCGCTCCGCGCCGCAGGGAAGCGATGTGGAGTAAATCCATCATCCGCTGATGGTCTTGCTCAGCCGTGAGGTGTACTGGCTGCTGCCCCGAGCCGTTCGCACCCGGCTGGGTACCTTGCGCGCTGCTTTTTACCGGCTGCACCGAAAACGCCAACACCACCACGCTCGCAAACCACCGTCTCGACACGGGTTTAGCCACTCATTTCCTCGCATCCAGTCAGGATTTTGCAAAACGCGATGTTAGCTCAGGGGTCTCTCAGTGCAAAGCTTTTACCGAACGGAAGAATCAGGCGGTTGCCGCCCGTGCTCGGGCGCGAATGCCCGAAGCGCTCCGGAAGTTCCAATTTTTGTGATTTACGCTTACCGAGGCAACTTCATCAGGTCTAAAAGGGATTTCTTCGAAGCCTCGAACTTCGATAACGTGAGCCTCGCTGGTAACGACCTGGTCGAATTTTCGACCGTCTCGGAGTTCTACCGACACCACCTGATAACCTATGCCTGTCTCTCCGGCCCGTTTCAGGTGTTCGACAAACCCGCTAGGTATTGGAACTAAACGTTTCATGACACTCCTTTGGGATTGGGGCACAACGAACAGCGCCATCCTACCTTCTGGGAACGTCGCTGTCCACTCGGTCAAGGCAAACAAAAAGCGAATATCCACAGCAAATCCCCTTTCCAATTCTGTGTTTCTGGGCGGAGTTCGGGGCCGTCACCCAAGAAGTCCTCGCCGGTCGTGGCCTTTAGGCGAGGCTGATCCTAGGAGCGTACGGGCAGAGCGGCGTTCCCATCTTGTCCAAGAAAAAATAATAGTGGCTCCAAGCGACTTTCCCGCACTCAAAGGGTTCGGAACGTACACGGTGGTGCTGTCCGGGTGTGTCCAGCGGGGAGCCTTCGGACCATGCTGCCGGTAGAGACGGTTAGCTTGCTAGCCGTGTACTCGAAGACCGAAAACGATCATTTGGAGGTAACCATGAAACGACTCATCGGCAGTTTGGTGAGCGCCGCAGCGCTACTCGTTCTGTCACCAGCGATCCATGCGCAGGATCTGCTCGTGCCGGCCGGAACGCTGCTGCAGTGTACTTTGGACGAGCCGAATTTTTCTTCGAAAACAGCCGCCGTCGGCGACCCGGTGTTGTGCCATCTAAGGACAATGCAGGAGTTCGGCCGACCGATGTTTCCGCGGGGAAGCATGCTTGGTGGACATCTCGAAGCCGAGAAGGAACCAGGCCACTTCGTCGGAAAGGGCTACCTGAAAATCACCTTTGACCGGATCATCCTGCCGACCGGCGACTTGCCCGTGCCAGCCAAGGTGATTCAGGCCCGCGGCTACAAAGTCGATAAAGACGGTGACATCGACGGCAAAGGCCACGCCAAACGCGACGTTGCCGAGTGGATGTTCCCGCCGCTCTGGCCCTGGAAAGTAATCAGCTTGCCTCTCCGCGGCCCCAGACCGACGTTGAAGGGAGAAGAGCCCATCGAACTGCGCTTGATGGACGACATCGTCATGCCGCAGAGCCTGCTCCATCCGGACCGCCCGCCGTATGCTTCCACGCGGCCAACTTCGTACCACCCGACGACGCAGACAAATGGCATGCAGTTGGCGGCTCGAAAGACCGTGACTAGCTCCGCTCCTGCAGCCGCGAATATCGCGTCCGGGGTGGTAGACAATTCGGGGACGCTGCTCGTAAGCCCACCGGCGCCAGGCGAACATCAATCCATCGAAAGACTTACAATCTTCGCGCTGAAGTCCGGCGAGACCTACGAAGTGATCAAATACCAGAGAGACGCCGACCTGTTGATGTTCCAGGACACTCAGGGACGCAAGGGTGGCGTGGACGTACACGAAGTGGATTGGCGGAAGACATCTGAGATGACCGCGGCTGCGCGAACCGCAGACAAGCCGGTGCAGCTTACTCGCCAAACAAATTGAATGCACCGGACGTGAAGAAGTTGAGGGCAGTTTGACCACGGCTGTTGCTATCGGCGACGGTACGATGGAGGTGTGTGAATACGCCGACACAAATTTGAGGCCAAGGTCTCAAATTTCATGGGGAAGAGGCGCCAAATCGGCTTGCCTACCTTATAATGGCTCGCGAAAAGCTCGTCGGTCGTGCAATCACGCGGTCTTCGCACGAAACCGCTCAGCACTCTGCACGCGTCCCAGCAGGAGCCTCCAATGATGAGCCTTGAAGACTGCCGCGCCTTCTACGCGCGGGAAGTTCATTTTGCCGCGAACCTAACAACGCCGGGATTGGTAGAAGCCTACGCGCGCGTCCCGCGCGAGAAATTCCTAGGCCCAGCGCCGTGGTATATCGGCTCGGCGGAATCCCGCGGCCTTTCCTTGGCCGGCATGGGGCAGATGTCTTACATCAGCGTCGAAGATCCCCGCGATCTCTATCACAACGTAGTGATTTCCCTCGATCGCTCGAAAGACATCAACAACGGTCAGCCCGGCTCTCTCGCGCGCTGGATTGACTCCCTCGAGCTCAAACCAGGAGACCGCGCGTTTCACCTTGGCTGCGGCGTCGGCTACTACACCGCGATCATCGCGGAAGTGGTCGGTTCAGGCGGCAGCGTTGTTGGACTCGAACTCGATCCAAATCTTGCCGCGCGCGCTAAAGAAAACCTCGCCGCTTATCCAAACGTTACCGTACACGCCGGCGAAGGCGCGGGATTTGATCCCGGCTCGTGCGTCGCCATCTTCGTGAACTGCGGTGTCACGCACCCGCAAAAACTCTGGTTGGATAGTCTGCGCGACGGTGGCCGCCTCGTTGTTCCCTTCACGATGGCAATCAACACAACGATCGGCCAGGGCATCATGACCAAAATCGTTCGCCGTCGAGACAGCTATTCCGCCGAGATGGTTTCGCCCGTCGGCATCTTCTCCGGCGGCAACCTTCGCGATCCCGCACTTGAACCAGTGATGGCCGCAGCGCTGCGAAGCGGTGGGTTGCTAAGGCTGAAATCCGTTCGACGCGACGCGCACGAGCCGGTGGATACCTGCGTGCTTCACACGTCCGGGGTTTGTTTAAGCACAGCGGAGGGTTCGGCGGCCGTAGCTGGCTCTTGAACCCGGCTCGCCCGGAGGCGTGGATCTATTCGCAAAAAAAGCCGAGCGCTCTATTTTGTATTCTGAGCCGTCGTCAACCCGCCCAACAAACTCAAGTCTTGCTGCTGCAAAGATTTAGGCAGCTTCGCATAGTCCAGGCTCTCCGCCGAATCCTGCCCCGTCGTCACAGCGTACTGAATGAAGTCCTTGATCGCTTTACGCACGTCCCCATCCGTCCCGTCTTTCGCCAGGATGAGGAAGCTCAGGCCAGCCACGGGATATGCGTCTTTCGCCGAAGCCGGCGGGTCGTAGATCGGCGTACGCACATCCTTGGCCAGCGCATCACCGAACGCTTCGATAGCCGCCGTCGTACTCGCCGAACTCGGGGCCACAAAACTCCCCGCTCGATTCTGAATCGACGCCACCGGCAGCTTGTCTTCCTTCGCGTAGCTAAGCTCCGCGAATCCAATTGTCCCCGGATTCTTTTTGATGAACTCGACCACGCCCTTGCTTCCCTCGGCGCCAATGCCGACCGGCCACGAAACGCTCAATCCCTGCCCCGGGCCCTTCGCCCACTCCGGGTTAACTTTTGTCAAATAACCGGTAAAAATATTCGTGGTGCCGCTACCGTCTGTACGATGCACAACGATAATCGCCGCCCGCGGCAGCTTGACGCCCGGATTATCCCGCTCAATCGCCGCATCCTGCCAACTGATAATGTTTCCCAGAAATATCCCCGCCAGCGTCGAAGCGCTAAACCGCAGCGGGCTGCTCACTCCCGGAACATTGTAAATCGCGCAGACCGGCCCCGCTGTCACAGGCACCTGAACCACCGCAAACATCTTGCTGATTTGATCGTCGCTCAGGGGCGCATCGCTCGCCGCCAGGCTCAACGTTCCCTGACGCAACTCCCCAAGCCCCGCCGAGCTACCAATCGGCCGGTAACTGATCAGCGTGCCCGGTTGCGTTTGCTTATACGAGCTGATCCAGTTCGTCATGATCGGCGCAACAAACGTGCTCCCGGCCGCACCGAATCCCGTCTTGATGTCCGCACTCGTGGCGAAGCCTTTTTCCGGTGTGGCATCCTCGCCCTGCGTGGCGCACCCGGCGATGAAACACGCGCCCAGCGCTAAGCTGGCGGCTAATCCCACAATCGACTGGCGGCGGTCCAACATTGTGCGTCCTCCTGTGCGAACCTCGACCCACCCTTCCCGCACGGCGGTGGAATGATACAGACCTTCACCCTGGCGAATATGAACTGTGTGTTACAGGTCCGCGAACGGAGCGTTGCGAAAGCGGCAGCGCAAACGAGTCGCGCCGGGGCAGAGAGCCCTCTCGTCGACGAACCGCCGCCAACGCACCTCTCCGACCGTTGCGTTGACTTCCGTTTTTGCCGCCTACTGCGGCTTCGGAAGCTGCAAGATCATCCCGCTGCCGCCTTGCCCCGTCTCCACTGTCGGCAACTGCCCGTTCCACTTGTCAATCAACGCCCGGTTATTCTCAATCCGCCGCAATTCCAGAAGCTGCGGCGTCAGCGAATTTTGCCGGATGCGGTTTGCGTCGGCTTCGCCCTGCGCCCGCGTCACGAGGGACTTGGCGTCACCTTCCGCTTCCGCGATTTTCTTCGCTGCTTCGGCCTGCGTTGTTTGCAGTTCGTTCCGAGCCTGCTCCGCCTTCTGGATCGCCTGCGCCTTTGACGTGATCGCCGCCGCAATCACGGCCGGCACGCGTGGTGCGCCGATGAAGCCGAACTGTTGCACTCCCACGCCCACCGGGGCCATCTTCAGTTCAATCTGCGTCTGAACTTTGTGCAGAAACTCCGCTTTTTTTTCGCCGTAGATATCTTCCACCGTGTACGTGGACGCCACCTCGTTTAGCGAATTGCGAACCACGTCCCGCAAAATCCCATGCGTAAACGTATCCATGTCCGAAACGCGGTACTTCACATAGAAGTCCGGCACCTTCATTGGATCGATCGCATACGACAGCGAAACGTCCACGAAAATCTCCATGCCTTCCTTCGAGTTGAAGCCCATTTCTTCGTCGATCGGGTGTCCTTCATTCACGTCCTTGGTCCATTTCACCGTCTGCACATACGTCGGAAACTCAATAATCTGCGTGCTCAAGGGCGAATACACCACCCAACCGGTCCGCACGGGTATCTCCGACGCCCCGCGCTGCGCTCCCGCCAGGTTGATTTGCCCGCCCACATGGCCCGGCTCGATGCGCGTCACGCGAAGCAGAAAAATTCCCAGCAACAACAAAACCAGCAGCACTCCAATCGCCACCGCACCCAGCTTCAAAAATGGCCCGGCTTTTCTCATCTCAAACGCGGCATCGTCTCCGCCGCCTCTTCTGAACGTTCCCATACGTTTTGCTCCCTCCGAAGGAGTCCACCTTCACTCTGCGTATTTAGCTTTTACTGCGGATGACTCAACTTGAACTTCTGCTGCGCGCCGAACTGCGCACCACCAGCGTGGCATGCACCACGTTAGGAAATCATGATGCGCCAACCCGCACAAAATAGACAGTTTTGGGGCGGGATGCCGATTGCGCCGCCTCCTGGCGGCGAAACCCCGAAGCGACTCACCTATACGGTGGTTTTAAGCAGAAGCAGAGAACACCTTCATGTCGTTGCTCAATGTGAACTGAAAAGTCGCGCCTCGTCCGGAGTTGGCGCTCGCCCACAAGCGTCCGCCATGCGACTCGATAA
>DASXMM010000144.1:0-8126 GCA_036495665.1 Candidatus Acidiferrum sp.
GCCTGGAATTGCAGGCTCATGCCTTCCCTGTAATGCAGATTGAATGTCTTCCGAAGCGATAGGTCCCACTGGTAATAATTGGGCCCGACGATATCGCCTATGGAGGCGTCGCCTGCACCGAGTGAGCTCTCGATCGCGAAAGCGTTGGGATTGACCCAGCAAATCGCCTTTGCGTTCGCGCAAGCACCACTAAAATTAACAGACTGGCCCGCAACGAATGTCGCTCGCCGAGCTACGTTAGAGCCGTTAAGGCCAACGGCTTGCGAAGCTGTTGCAGTCAGAGGCGAACCGCTCTGGTAATGCATGAGGGCGCTCAATGACCAGCCCTTTACCAGTCCGCCTTTAAAGCCCGTCATATTCTTGCCCCAAGGCGAAGTGACGGTGAAAGTGGAGGACACGATGTGCGTGGCGTCGAAGCTCACCTTACCGTAGTTAAACTGCTTCCAGGTTTCCACAACACCGCCTGTTTGCGTCCCGCCTGCAACTGCTTTCGTTCCGCCATTCACCAAAACTGGGCTAGCGGCTGTGCTAACGAGGCATGTGAATGGGCACTCCGGCTCCGGATTTTCGTTATAAGCGTCAGCCGCGCCGCCGTCATCACCCATTGTCTTCGAATAGGTATAGGCCACCATGGCGGTGAGGATCCCTGCGCGTTTCGTCAGGCTGAGCTGCAACCCGTTGTAGCTCGAATTGACGTCGCTCAGCGCCATGTTGATGCTCGTATATCCCAGGTAAGGGCGGATCTGATCTTTGGACAACCCGACGGGGGCAAATCCCGCCGCGCACTGATAAGCGGCAGAATTTATTCCCGCAGGACACGCGAGGTCGTTAGGGTTTGGCGAGACAGGAATGTATGCCTGTTGCGTCCATGTGGCATTGTCGAAGCTGGGCTCGCGCAAGAGGTGCCGTCCCAGGTCGCCGACGTAAGCTACCTGGAGAAGCATGTTCTCCGGCAATTCGCGCTGGACCCCCAAGCTGTATTGGTAGCTGCGCGCGACCACCAAGTTGGGATCCACTCCACTGATGCTTAGAGTGCTTGGAGCTGACACGGTCCCGGCGCCCGGAGCGGAATCGAACTCTGATAAAGAGGCGTTGCCTGAAATCGAGGCGGACTGCGCCCACGGCACATAGCCCTGGGAGTTGATGCCATTGCCCAAGACGTTGCCTTCCGGATGGTCATAGAAAATTCCGAAGCCGCCGCGAACCACGGTTTTATTGCCAAACGGGGCATAGGAGAAGCCGACACGAGGCGCCCACAGGTTCTCAGGATTGTAGAAACCGCGCGCCGCAGTGGAAGGTATGGAAGCCAATAGCTGCGGATTCTCAAAGGTAACAGGAACCTTACCCTGCTGGTCGAAAGGTACTCCTTCAGGCCGCTGCAATCCGTTGCATTCGATTGTAAGTACCGGGTTACCGAGGACGTTAAGCTGAGGGCCACTGCAAAGACCTGGGGAAGCAGGGTTGATACTGCTCGTAGCCAGGCCACCAGTAAAGGTCGGGACAAGACCGTCGTTAAAAGCAAACGGGTTAAAGTTCGTCATGTTATTACCCTGAGCATAGGTGGGCGTCGTGTATGAGTACCGTACACCCAAGACCAAGCTGAATTTGCGCGTTATCCTCCAGGTGTCCTGGATGTACGCGTCAACAACGTTGAACCGGAATTGGCCCACGGTTACGGCCGAACTCTGCCCAAGGGTGTTAAAGTCTCCGAGGAGCGCGTCAGCGAATGGGTCGCCAGTCGAGTTTGAGCCGGTGGTCGCGCCCGCGTTGGGGCTGAAATTGATGGTGCCGTCATAGTTCGTCCGCGAGTTCTGAGTCTTGCGGTTCCGCGCGAACTCCGCTCCGAACTTGATCGTGTGGTTGCGCACCTGCCAGGAGACGTTATCCGATGGATTTATGTCCGTCGTGGGAGACGCGAGGAAGTTCGGCGCCGGACCGTTCACACCTGCCGGCGCGGCGGTCGGAAAATTCGTGACAGCGGTAAAGCTTATCGTCGGAAGCCCATTGGGGAACTGTGTTGGGTTTCCGAGGGGCGGAATAAACTGAAAGCCATAAGCGCTCTTCATCCAAGCGGTGCCTTGAAGCGGAGTCCTCTGCTTGTGCCAGTCGGCGTTGAATTTGACTTCGTTGATCAGGTTGGGAGTGATCGTATAGATCCACCCGATTTGATAGTTGTATCCCGGACGATCGCGGAGGTCCGGATCCACGGGAACAGCTCCGCCAGCCCCGAATGTCGAGTAAGGATTGAAAATGTCCACGTTGTCGTGGATATACCGGAAATAAATACTGTGATTTCCGTTCGGGTGTTCATCCACGCGGATAATATCTTCGCGGAGGTTCAGCGGGTTCGCGAGGTTAAAGGTCGTGTTGTTGGTGGCGGTCGAGGTGGGCAATCCTCCCAGGACAGACATTTTCGCCGCGGACGTGTAGAGCGTCGCGATGGCTGCGCCGTCGCCGGAGATACATGCGGGGTTTATGACGTTCGGCGCGGTGTAGAGAACTCCGCCGCAACTCGCTGGAATGACCGCAGGGGTCTTGAGCACTAGCCCGGCCCCGCCATTATAAACGTCGGTGAAGTTGCCTGCCGCCTCTTGTGCCGTGGGGAAGGTCTCTTGTACCGACGCAGCCGTCAACCCCGGGTATACACCGCGAAACTTCTTCCATTCCTGGCCGGCAAAGAAGAACAGTTTGCCTTTTGGCTGGATATACGGGATGGGGCCGCCAGCGTCCCACCCGAAGTCGTTGAAATGGAATGGGGGAACGGCTCCGTAGCCCGTCGCCGTCGGATTCGTCAGTTTAGTGCCTGCGTTTTCCGCATTGAAAATGTTGTTCTGCACGAATTCGAAGACGCTGCCGTGATATTGACTTCCTCCGCTTCTGGTAACGACGTTGATTGTGGACGAAGCGGACCGCCCAAACTCGGCGTCATAGTTCGAAGTCTGGACGTCCACTTCTTGAATGAAATCAACCCCTACTTGATTAAACACGCTGTTATTCGATCCGGAGTCCAGGTTAAACCCGCCGTCCACGCTCCAGTTCTGCCCGTCCAGCCGCTGACCATTAATATCGGCAACACTGTTGTTGTAGTTTGCCGTCAAGGCAGCGGGGTTGGTGCCCGAACCTTGCAGGGCCGCGCCGGGAACCAAACCGACGAGCGACTCATAGTGGCGCTGGTTGAGCGCCACGTCCAGCACTTGCTGTTGCGTGATGGTGGTCGAGAGTTCGCCGGATGTGGTGTTTATTGTCTCTCCCACAGCGGTTACCGTTACCGTTTCCGAGACCGCCCCGACTTGTAACCCTAGATCTACCGTCAGGCGACCGCCAGCCGTCAAAACGTTCCCTGTCTTCGTGATCTTCTTGAAACCGGTTTGCTCGGCCGTGACAGTATATGTGCCGGCTGGCAACTGATCGGCGACGTAGTAGCCACTCTTGTCGGACACGACATTGCGAGCTATTAGTGTCGCCTCATCAACAATCGTGATTTTGGCGCTTGCGACAAGAGCACCGGATGAGTCCGAGACGGTCCCGGCTATGCGGCCGAGGATATCCTGCGCTTCGGCAATCCTCCCCGAGCCGACAATCAAAAAGACGACTAGAAGAGCCATCAGAATCGGGATCGGCCTACGGCAAAAGAGACTCTTTGATTCATAGCACTTATGAAGCTGGTTGTTCCCAAATCGAGGCAAGATCATTTAAACCTCCCCAAACCCCAGGCTTTTTGCTCACTTACGAGGATTCTCGAGCCAGAAACACCTGACCGCCAGCGAAACAGCATACAAATAGGACGAATCAATAAAATCGATAACCGAGTAAACCAGTGTTTTCCTGACGGCGGAAGTTGGTTAACGGTGAATTTACAGTTAGCACCGAGTGTTTTGTCCCGGCAGACTGAATCCCTCGACTTGGCTGGCTTCCGCAGACCTAAAGCTATGCGTTTTCAAGAATTTCCTCCGATTTCACATATCCCAGAATTGGGTTATACTACGGCGCAAAAGCGGGGCGGTAACTCGGAAGGGGTCTTCGTAGGGTATAACCACATGCAATCGGCGCACAGCAGGCTTGAAGCTGAGCAAGCTGAGGTAGAAGCCGTTCTGTCCTCAGGGGTGTTAGGTCGCACGAACAATCTCGTTCGACTTTTGACCTTCGTCTGCGAGAAGTACTTCCAGGGCGCGGCAGATGAAATCAAGGAATACAGTATTGCCGTAAACGCTCTTGGCCGCCCAGACTCCTTTGACCCTCAGGTAGACACCATTGTCCGAGTTAGCGCTCACGCGCTGCGAAAGCGGCTGGAGGACTATTATCGGCGAGCGGGCGCGGATCGCGTGGTTCAGATTCGCCTTCCTCCCGGCCATTACGTTCCCAAGTTCATCCATAAGAACGGCGCGGAATCCGAAGAAAACCATTTCAAACTCGGTCAAACTCTCGCAAGCCATGCACCGAACGGGACTCCATCTGAGGGGAACGGTTCTTCGGAAGCTCAGCCGCCTAATCCCTCTCTTCTAGTCCAGGGAGCCGTCCCGAAGGACGCTCTTGAGGGAGATACGCACGGCGAATCCGCAGGAAAGCTCAAGTCCTACTTCGGAATTGTGAAAGTGGTTGTCATCCTTATCCTCTCGACTGGTGTGCTGTTGCTTTTTGGCTGGCGCAGGGCGAGCCGCACCAGCGGAAATGAAGTCGAGGCTGCACAGGCGCGGGCTGCGCGTGCTTTCCTAGATCTTCCCGGGAGAGGGTTGCATGCTCTCGCTGCGAGCAATCGTTCGCCCTACGTCGATCGAAGTGGCGCGAGCTGGGTGAGCGATGCGTTTTGTTCTGGAGGAACCTCGTTCTCCGCCCCCGGCCACTCGATCCTGGGCACGGAAGATCCTCAGCTTTTTGTCAGTGGACGTCGCGGTGTCTTTCAGTGCAAGTATCCCGTGTCGCCGGGAACTTACGAGGTCCATCTTCTGTTCGCCGAAACATCGGGCCTTCAGGAAAATAGTGGCAACTTCGAATTTTCTGTCAATGGAGGGCCCGCCTTCGTTCTGGACGTAGTGGACGATGCCGGCGGCGACGACATTGCCACGACCAAGGTGTTTAAGGACGTTGTGCCTGAAAGCGACGGAACAATTCATCTGGACTTCAACACGCCTGAGGCATTTCTCAACGCGGTTGAAATTCTGCCGGGAGCTCCTCATCGCGCGCTTCCCGTCAGAATCGTCGTCGGACATTCTTCTTACCTCGATTCCAGCGGCAATGCTTGGAAATCAGACCGGTATTTCTTTGGTGGCCGCCCCAGCAGTTTTGGCGGTGATTTGTCCAAACTCGCCGACGGTCGTCTTTACGAATGGCATCGTTTTGGACACTTCCATTACGTGGTGCCTGTGGCGTCGGGCGACAAGTACACCCTTAAGCTGTACTTTATGGAGCATTGGTTCGGAGTTCAGAATGGCGGTAGAGGCGGTGTCGGCAGCCGTGTGTTTGATGTTTCTTGCAACGGATTGATGCTCCTAAAAGGGTTCGACATTTTTCGAGAAGCCGGTTCCGAGCCGCTAGTAAAGACCTTTCCACACATTGAGCCCACGCCTCAGGGCAAAATCGAGATCTACTTCACGCCTGCAGTGAACTACCCGTCAATTAGCGCGATTGAAGTCATACCAGAATAATAGAGTCGCTCGAGTTCTGGAATTAGCCTCCGCAAGACAGAACTTTAATTATCACCGCACCGTAGTGTGCGTCCGGGCAAACTCCCGCAAATCGGCTTACCAGGACAATGGAATACGCCTGCCGCTAGACCGAATTTTGCCCATCCATTTGAATAGAAGAGATCGAAGGTGATGGCGCGCCCGGCCAGACTCGAACTGGCGACCCTCTGCTTAGAAGGCAGACGCTCTATCCAACTGAGCTACGGGCGCGTGGCTCCCCTCAATTCTAAAGCAATCGTGCCTTCTTCGGACACCCTTTTGGATTGAGGTCCTTAGTGCAGCAGACCGCCGGCGGGGCACCTGCATTCTCCGCCCTGCGCCTTGCCTCTTTGTGATAGCTTGAGAGGCTTGAAAATGTTTGGCTACGCACAGAACCTGAAGGTTTGCGATATTCACACCAAGCGCAAGCTTCCACCTGCGAGAGAAGCTGTGGCTCTGCTCGCTGCGCTCTCACTCATGACTGGTCCCTCCGTGTTGTCCTCTTCTGTTCGCGCACAGCAAGCCGATCCTGCGCCGCCGGTTGTCGTGCAGCCGGGTGCACCGGGCAAGCCGAGCAAGACGCTGCCGCCGTCAACGAAGGGCACGCTGCCGCAACGGTCGCAAGCGGATGTGGAATTCATGCAGGGCATGATCATGCACCACGCCCAAGCGGTGGAAATGACGGCACTGATTCCATCGCACACCGAGAATAAAGATTTGCGGTCGCTGGGTGCGCGAATCAGCAGCTCGCAGTCCGATGAAATAAAGTTCATGAAGCGGTGGCTCGCGGCTCGCGGCGAATCGCTTTCCATGGCTATGCCCGGAATGCCGGACATGGATAAGTCGGGTCAACCGATGGCGCTTATGCCCGGTATGCTGACGCCGGAGCAGATGGAAGCATTGCGTAAAGCGAAGGGCGCGGAATTCGACCGCCTCTTTTTAACCGGCATGATTCAGCACCACGAAGGCGCGCTGACGATGGTAAAGGATCTGTTCAATACGGCGGGCGCGGGGCAGGAAGCCGACATTTTCAACTTCGCCACGGATGCGGACAACACGCAACGGGCCGAGATCAGGATTATGCAGTCCATGTTGGAGAAGAATTCCCTAGAGGAGAAACGATGAACCGAGTGCGCACTGTTGCTTTCCATCTTGCCGTGGCCGCGATGCTTTGGTTTCCTAGTGTGAGCGTGATGCACGCGCAAACGGCTGCACCCCCCGCAACGGCGCAAGCGCCCGAGAAAACCCCCGAGGAGGAAGAGAATCCGTTCACACCGAAGCCCGCGCCGCCCCTCCCTCCGGGTATGACGGGCTCCGATGTAAACGATCCTCGCGCCACGCTGTCGCCAGGCCTTTACGACGCGGGCGAAGCCTCGATGGGCATTAAGCATCTCCTGCTGCTCAAGAAACCCGACGCGTTTCAACTGGGCTCCTCCGATCCTGACGACCCAAAGGTGCAGAAGACTCTTGGCCAGCTTGGTATGGCTGGCAACTCAAAGATGCCGAAACCGTTCCAGTTGGTGATCGCGGAACTCGCTTTTTCGAACTCGGACTTTGCGTTTCAGGGCAGTCACCTGTTCCAGGGAAATTTTTATGGCGTGAACATCTATGACATCTCCAATCCCGCAAAGGCCGCGTTGCTGACTTCTCTGGTATGCCCCGGTGGGCAGGGCGACGTGTCTGTATACAAAAACCTGCTGTTCATGTCGGTGGAAATGCCGAACGGTCGACTCGATTGCGGCGCACAAGGCTTTCCTCCAGAGCCTCCTCCGCCCGCCGGAGAAGACAAAGAAAAAAAGCGCCGCATACTGGCAGCGCAGAAGGACCGCTTCCGCGGTGTAAGAATCTTCGACATTTCCGACATCAAGAACCCCAAGCAAGTCGCTGCGGTGCAGACCTGCCGCGGCTCGCACACCCATACGCTGGTACTCGATCCCAACGACAAAGCCAACGCTTATATCTACGTCTCAGGCACATCGTTTGTGCGCCAACCGGAAGAGCTGGCAGGCTGCTCGGGCGAAGAGCCGGACAAAGATCCGAACACAGCGCTATTTCGCATCGAAGTGATTAAAGTTCCGTTGGCAGCCCCGCAAGATGCAAAAGTGGTGTCGAGCCCCCGCGTCTTCATCGATCCGCGCACGGGTGCGCTCAACGGCCTCAACAACGGCGGCAGCCTTCACAAAGATCAAGAGAAGCCTAAAGACACGAATCAGTGCCATGACATCACCGCGTATTCTGCGATTGGCCTGGCCGCTGGCGCGTGCTCCGGCAACGGCCTTCTGCTGGACATCAAGGACCCCGTCCATCCAAAGCGTGTCGACGCGGTAAGCGATCCCAACTACTCCTATTGGCACTCCGCTTCTTTCTCGAACGATGGCAGCAAGGTTGTCTTTACCGACGAATGGGGCGGCGGTCTCGGCGCTCGGTGCCGTGCGAATGACCCGAACAAGTGGGGCGCGGATGCTC
>DASXMM010000145.1:0-8437 GCA_036495665.1 Candidatus Acidiferrum sp.
GGATTGCACAACGAGCGAGTCCCAGTCGCATTCAAACGGCAATTCCAGCTCAATGCACACCACGCCGTAATCGTAGTATTTCGTCCTTACAGTAATGTGCTCGCCCGTCGCCAAATCGATCGGCGCCGAAGGCTCAACCACAGGGGGCCTTTCAAACCGCAAATAATGTGGAATCGGGTTCGCGGACCCCTGCTGCGCATCCGCTCCCTTAGCCGCAGGAATGGACCGCAGCGCATCCAGAGCGATGGCCTCGCCCACTTCATAGAGAAACAACACGCGAAAATGACCGCGCAGTGAAATAGAACTCCCCTCGCCCGTCATAAGAATGGCTACGAGCCGCGCTAGAATGGCACTCAAAATCGAGAACGCGCCCCCATCCGCCGCTGTCGGGCCGTTCTCGAAACCACTATTCTACTATCATGCCCTCGGTTCTGCCCTTCGCCCGAAGCTCGCTAAGGAAAGCTTGATCGTCGAGCACTCGGCCTGTACTTGCATCAAAGCCGGAACCTGCAGCGTCCTTCGGCGGAACTAGAAATGTACGTGGTTCTTTTTGGGGGGGGTACAGCGACCCGGCCGAAGCCTGCGTCTTAGCCGTTGAGGCCCCGAGGATATGAGATTTTTTGAAACATTTAGGTGCCTCCAATGCGTCTAACCTGTGACGAAAAGGGTGTGGTGTCTACCCACTACCCTCCCAGGCCACGACGTTTGAACTTTGCTTTTCGCACGAGATTGCAGGAGTCATTCGATGGAAGCGCGGGAAGAACGGCGCCTAAGGCGCTTGAGGGCAATCGTTGTATTCGTAGGTCTAGGCCTCGCCACGACGAGCGCAGTGACGGCCGCACCGGAACGCCAGGCGCAGCAGCCGGCTCCCGATCCGGCGACCCGCCCGGTCGGCACGATCAAATCAATTTCCGGCAAAACGATTGTCCTCACCACCGACGGCGGCGCCGAAGTCACCATCCAGGTTCAGGATGACGCCCGGCTCCTCCGCATCGAACCAGGAGCGAAAGACCTGAAAAACGCCGCTCCACTTCAACTCGCTGACCTCCAGGCAGGGGATCGCATTCTCATTCGCGGGAAAATGGGTGACGACGGCAAGACGGTCGTAGCCGCCTCCGTCATTGCGATGAAATCCGCGGATATCGCCGCAAAACAAGCCCACGAACGCGACGAATGGCAGCGCCACGGCGCGGGCGGGTTGGTTACCGCGATTGATCCGACCGCCGGCACGATCAAAATCTCCACAAATGCCCAAGGTGCCGCTAAGGAAGTCACCGTACAAGTCTCTAAGCAAACCGTCCTCCGCCGTTATGCGCCGAACTCGGTGAAGTTCGACGACGCCAAGCCCGCCCCCATCGATCAAGTCAAAGTCGGAGACCAACTCCGCGCCCGTGGCACACGAAGCGCCGATGGCGCCCAACTCACCGCCGACGAAGTTGTCTCCGGCACATTTCGCAATATCGCAGGCACGGTCAGCGCCGTTGACGCCACAGCCGGTACAATCACGGTCATGGATCTTGTAGCCAAGAAACCCTTCACTGTGAAAATCACCTCCGACACGCAGCTTCGCAAACTCTCTCCCATGGTCGCGCAGGGAATCGCGGCACGCCTCAAAGGCGCCACGCCAGACGCCCAACCCACAGCCGGCGGTAATGCATCTGCCAGCGCAGGCGCGAAGCCCGGCCCTCCAAACGGCCAAGTTGCCGCACCGGGAGCCGCCACTCGGGCGCCCGGAGCACAAGCCGGCGGTCAGGCAGGCGGGGCCGGCGCAGGCCGTGGTGGCGACATCGGCCAAATGCTCAGTCGGATGCCGGCAGTCACGCTCGCCGATTTACAGAAGGGCGACGCCGTAATGATCGTCTCCACCCAAGGCACGCCAGAGGCTGGCGCGACCGCTATCACGCTTCTCGCTGGCGTAGAACCTTTGCTCCAGGCGTCGGGCGCCTCCAGCATCCTCACGCCGTGGAATATGGGCGGCGCGCCCGGCGGCGGAGATGCGGCACCTTGAAGCGCGCTAGTCGCAACGAAAACGATTTGAGTCAGGATTCTATGTCAGGGAGAAGGAATGAGTTTTAGGTCGATCTATCGAAGTATTGTTTTTGGGGCTCTACTCGTACTAATGGCCACCACAGGTTTTGCGTCTCCCGCACCGCAAACGGCGCAGACGCCGGCGCAAACATCCACGGGAACGCTGCGCGGTCAGGTAACCGACCCCTCTGGCGCCGCCATTCAGAACGCCACGGTCCTCGTCACCACCGCCACCGTCGCAAACACCGCCACCACCAACCGCGACGGCGTCTTCGAAGTCACCGGCCTCGCTCCCGGAAAGTACGGTGTAAAGGTCATCGCCACAGGCTTTAAGACCTTCGAGCAGGCCGAGATCACCATCGCCCCCGGGCAAATCCAAAAATTGACCGCGCAGATGTCCATCGAAGTACAAGAAGAGAAAGTCGAAGTCACCGACTCGACGACCAAAGTCGACGTCAACCCCGCGAACAACGCGGGCGCCATCGTCATGACCGGCAAAGACCTGGAACAACTCTCCGACGACCCTGACGAACTCCAATCCGAACTCCAGGCCCTCGCCGGCCCGTCCGCAGGCCCCAACGGTGGCCAAATCTACATCGACGGTTTCACCGCCGGCCAACTTCCGCCCAAAGCTTCCATTCGCGAAATTCGCATCAATCAAAATCCCTTCTCGGCGGAATACGACAAGCTCGGTTATGGCCGCATCGAAATCCTCACCAAGCCCGGCACCGATCAGTTTCACGGCCAATTCTTCATAACTGCCAACACCGATTCCTTCAACTCGCGCAATCCTTTCGAGAATTTGCCCGTGGGTGAATCCCAGCCGGGCTACGATACCGTACAGTTCAGCGCCAATGTTGGCGGCCCACTCAGCAAAAAAGCTTCCTTCTTCTTCAACATCGAGCGCCGCAGCATCAGCGATCTCAATATCGTCAGCGCGCAAATCGTCAATCCCACGACCTTTCAAATCGAGCCGTTCAGCGACGCCGTACCTAACCCGCGCACGCGCCTCAATCTGAGTCCGCGCATCGACTATCAGGTCACTCCCGGCAACACCCTCAGCGTCCGCTACCAGTATTGGCGCAACGTCGAAACCAACGATAACGTCGGCCAGTTCAATCTTGTTTCGCAAGCCACCGACTCGACCTCGACGGAGAACACTCTTCAGGTCACGGACACGCAGACCGTCAGCCCCACCATCATCAACGAAACGCGCTTTCAGTACATACGAGAAGCCTCGAACGGGAATCCCCTCAACACGATCCCCGCGATCAACGTCCAAGCGGCTTTCGTTGGGGGCGGCGCCACATCCGGGCTAAACACCGACACCCAGAACCGCTACGAACTCCAGAACATCACCTATCTAACCAAAGGTAAACACTCCTTGAAAATTGGCGGCCGTGCGCGTCAAACAATCGACGATACTGCGTCCAACGCCAGCTTCAACGGCGCTTATTCCTTTGGCTCCAGGTCGCTGCCCGGATGCACGCCGACGGCGCAGAACAACTGTGTCATCACTCCTCTCCAGGCTTACCAGATTACGTTGATGGGACAGTCCCAGGGTCTAACCATCCCGGCTATCCAGGCCATGGGAGGCGGCGCGAGTTTCTATTCCCTGAACTTCAATCCAATTGGAACCGCCGCCACCAACGTCAGCTTCTTTGACGGCGCCCTCTTCGCGCAAGACGACTTCAAGTGGCGCCAGAACGTGACCATCAGCTACGGCGTCCGCTGGGAATCGCAGAACAATCTCGGAGACAAAGCCGATTTCGCCCCGCGCATCGGCATCGCCTGGGGAATCGATGGTCATGGCAAAAACAAATCTCCAAAGACCATCCTCCGCCTGGGCTACGGAATTTTCTATGACCGCTTCACCGAAAATCTCGTCCTCCAGCAGCAATTGGCAAACGGCCTCATTCAACAGCAGTTCTTGGTTCAGAATCCAGCGTTCTTCAATCCCAACCAGACCATCGTCCCCGGTGATCCCGGTTTCCCGTCGAATGCATCGTCCTCCGAAACGGTCTACGTCAAGAATCCCAATCTTCGCACACCCTACACCATGCAGACCGGCGTAACTCTCGAGCGCCAGCTCACGAAATTCGCCAACTTGTCAGTGACCTACCTCAATTCCCGCGGCGACCATCAGTTCTACTCGGATGTTTGTCCCGTTAACAGTCCGATTCCGTTGACCTGCAATTTCCATGCCTCCAATCCCAATGACATCGCTTACCAATACACCTCCGAGGGCACTTTCCGGCAGAATCAGCTTATCGTCAACGGCAGCGTGCGCATCCCGACCGCCCACGGCTTCATCAAGGATCTTTCGCTTTTCGGCTACTACACCCTCAACTACGCCAACAGCGACACCGCAGGCGCCGGCTATGTGCCTTCCATACCAGGAGACATCAGCGAAGACTACGGCCGCGCCGCGTTCGACATTCGCCAGCGCCTCTTTTTCGGAGGTACGATTGGAGTGCCCTTCGGATTCCGGCTGAGTCCGTTTATGATCGCCCAATCCGGAATCCCATTCAACATCACCACCGGCCAGGATGTTTTCGGCGATGCGCAATTCAATAGTCGTCCCGCGGCTGCCACTTGCGGCTCCGCCCAGACCAACGTCGTCCAGACCGCCTTTGGCTGCTTCAACGTGCTTCCGCAGCTGGGCCAAGCGCTCATTCCCATTAACGATGCAACCAGTCCCGGACGTTTCACTCTCAACCTTCGCGTGAGCAAGACCTTTGGTTTTGGACAGAAAAAAGAAGCGGTAGCTGGCGGAGGCGCTGGCGGCCCCGGTGGTGGCGGGACGTTTGGACGCGGCCCCGGCGGGGGTGACAGAGGCGGTCGCGGCGGCGGTGGCATGTTTGGCGGCGGCAGCCCGTCCAACTATCGCTACAATTTGACGTTCAGCGTCAACGCCCGAAATCTCTTCAACAATGTCAATTTCGGACCCTTCATCGGCAACCTCAGCTCGCCGCTGTTTGGTCAAGCAAACTCGCTCGCCGGGCAGCCGTACTCGTCGTCGACAGCCAATCGCCGCATCGACTTGCAGGCTCAATTCACATTCTAGCGCACGCATTCGTTACAATGTGTGACTGTGGCCGGAGTTAAACGGCTCGAAAGAAAAGAAAGATGAAGCGGCAAAAGAAAAAAGTTCTGGACGTGGGCGTGGAAGCCAGACGCGCCGCCCGCAACTCCGGAATCTCGCCTTCAGCCACGCGCGTCATCGCCGATAAACGCAAACGCCCCGCCAAGCACCGCAAAAAATGGCTCGAAAAAGAAGCGGAGTAGTGCGGGCAGAGCTTCATTCTGTCTCTGTTTCTTTACTTCGTTACTTCTTCACTTCGCGGCTTTTTAGGTCCGACCGGACCTAATTTTTCGACCCTCATCCAGGCTTGTGCGCCGGAACCGATTCGCTCGCCAGAAAGAGCGCCGCAGGTGCCATTTTTTTTCGCTCCGCGAGCGCGCCGGCAATCGCTTCCAATTCTTTCTTATCGAATCCCATGCAACTGACTTTCACGGTCCCGTCCGTCTCAATCAGGAAAATCGTCGGCACGCTGGTCAGTGCGTAAGCGTTGGATACCACGTAACCACTCGCCTTTTCATCAAGCACCATCGGAAACGTCGTCCCGAATTCCTTCGCAAATTCCTTCGTGTCCCGAGCGTCGTCTTGCGAAATCCCCAGAAACGTCACGCCGTCGCTACCATAGCGTTTGTAAAGCCGCTCGAGAAACGGAAACGTAAACTGGCAAACAGGACACGAAACCTTAAAGAACGCCGCGACAACCGGCCCGCGCTCCAGCAATTTGACGAGCGTATATTCCTTTCCATCGAGACCCTTCAGCGAAAACTCTGGCGCCGCATTCCCCGTAACAATATTTGTCATGTGTCCTTCCGCACCCATCCAGCGTAAGAGCCGCCGCAAAATCCTCATAAATTTATTCTAACGCAACAGTGCGAGTGGGGCCCTCGTGTCACGCCTCGCGGCGTTCGACCACAACAAGCCACCACCCCTATCGGCCAATATTCAAGGTTAACTTCGAACTTTTGGCACTTTAACTGTTGAATTTTGTCGAACTTCCAGATCGCCGCATCAATGAATCTGCTTCGTCTTCCGTTGCATGTAGTCCATCAACAGATACTGTCCCAGCGTATAAGGCGTCGTGAAGTACGCCTTCCCGCGGCACATTTCCGTAATTTTCTGCACAAAATGCACGAGACTATAGTCGCTAGCCAGCATGAACGTATTGATCATGATGCCCGCCCGCTTGCACTTGTTCACCTCTTCCAACGTCTGTCCCACAACGAAGGGATCCAGTCCGAACGCATTCTTGTAAATCCGCCCATCCTCAAGCGTAAGCGCCGAAGGCTTGCCATCGGTAATCATGATGATCTGCCGCATATCCTTTTTCTGTCGCAGCAAAATACGTTGCGCCAGCCGCAGCCCTTCGCGCGTGTTCGTGTAATACGGCCCCACCTGCACGCGCGCCAGTTCGCCGATCGGCACTTCTTCCGCGCTGTCATGAAACAGCACCAGGCTAAGCGTATCGCCGGGATATTGCGTCCGAATCAGATGCGAAAGCGCCATCGCCACGCGCTTCGCAGGCGTAAACCGGTCCTCACCATAAAGAATCATGCTGTGGCTGCAATCGAGCAGAACGACCGTCGCGCACGAGCTGTGATATTCGCACTGGTGAACCATCAAGTCCGAATACGTCATATCAATCGGAACTTTCGCGCCCTGCCGCCGCACCGCCTTAAAAAGCGTTTCACTGACGTCCAGATTCAAAGTGTCGCCAAATTCATAAGGACGCGAAACCCCGCCCGACTCGATCCCGGTCGAAAGATCGCGCGTATCGTGCCGTCCAAAACTGCTGCGGCCCAGCGAGCCCAGAAGATCCTGCAAAGTTTTAAAGCCAAGAAAATCAATCGTCTTGTCCGTGATTTCAAACCGCGCCTCTGGAGCCTTTTCGTGGGGCTGCCCAAGCTGCCCGCGCGCCGAAGTCTGCGGCGGCGGTGTAACTTGCGGCGGCTGCTGCGGATTGATAAAGCCTTCCTGGGCCAGCCGCTCCATTAGTTTGTCCAGCAAATCCTTCACAGCCTGATTGTTCTCAGCGTCATGGCCCTGCAACATCTGCCGCAGCTCTTCGCTCATCGCGTCTTCCGGCAGCAAATCGCCTTCCTGCAATGCGCGCAGAATGGCTTCGCGCAGCGCCTCCATCGACCGCTCTGGATCCATCTGCGAAACACCATAAAACTGCGACTCGAACCCGCTCTGCAGAAAAAAATCGCCCATGCGCTTCACAAGCTCTTCCAGATCGACAGCATCGGCCGGTTCGCCGACATATTTTCCGTAACGAATGAATTTCATTCGGCCAGCTCCATAAACTCTTGGCGCGCTCGTCTCTTCCTGCCAACGTTCAACTGTCGACTCTGCTTTTGAGTCGGACCGTTTCGCGAACCCTCAATTGAATTGCCGCCGCGGCGGCCGCCCCGGATTCTCCCGTTGCTCCGGCTGCTGCTTCGGCTTATCCGCATAAAACCCGCGCTCTTCGCTCCGCCCGATCCTGCGGTGCGCCCACAAGCCTTCTAGGATCATCTCAGCGGCCGAAGCCGCGGCCGCAGCATCCTTGCGATCCTGAACCCCAAGCCGCCCGATGTGTTCCATCAAACCCTGAATCTTCGAAAGCTGATGGTAGCGATCGGAAGTGGTCGCCAATTCCGGCATTTTCAATTCGCCGCCGATTTCAAACCACTGAATCACCGGCTGAAAGTTAACTTCGGCAAAATGCTTGCTGAACACGCGCCCAACAGCCGTACGAATCAGTTCACGCGCGATCGTGTCCGCGCCTTTCAGTTCGCCTTCATATTCCAACTCCATTTTCCCGGTAATAGCGGGCAGCGCGGAGTAAACATCAGCAACGCGCGCGACAACTGATTTTTCCCCCGTTCGCGCAGCGCGTTGTTCGGCGCTGCTGACGATGCTCTCGAGCGTAGTAATGGGGAGCCGCTGGCTCACTCCAGAACGCTTGTCAACCCGCTTGTCTTCGCGCGCTTGAAACGCAATCTCTTCCACGACGTTGCGCAAATAAGCGGGCACCTCGACCTTGCGTCCCGCGTCGCGGACGACCCACGATTCCTGAGCCGTGATAGCCATGCCTTCTTCAAGCGTCGACGGATAGTGCGTGCGAATTTCTGCCCCGATGCGATCCTTCAGCGGGGTAATGATTTTCCCGCGCGCCGTGTAATCCTCCGGATTCGCCGTGAAAACAATCAGCACATCGAGAGGCAGCCGCAGCGGGTAACCCTTAATCTGAATGTCGCCTTCCTGCATGATGTTGAACAATCCGACTTGAATTTTCCCCGCAAGATCGGGAAGCTCGTTGATCGCAAAAATCCCGCGATTAGCGCG
>DASXMM010000146.1:0-6756 GCA_036495665.1 Candidatus Acidiferrum sp.
CGCTTGTCGTCAAACCACCCGCTATCGTTGAATTTGTACCGAATGTGCGTGTAGTGCCGCACATCGCTCTTGCGGTCGGCCGTCGCGACGCCATCCATCGGTCCCGATGTGCTGACTACAACGATGCGCGATCCCTCCGGAGACCATTGGTAGCTCTGCACGCCGTTCTTCAATTTTGTGAGCGCGATCGCCTCGCCCCCGCCCGCGATGGAAAGCAGATAAATCTGAGACTTCGGTGTTTCCCCCGCTGGGAGGTCCGAAGCGCGCGCCGAAAGAAACGCTAGCGTCTTCCCGTCAGGGCTCCAGCGCGGCGAATTCGAGCTGAAGCCATCGGCGCTCAGTCGCCGCGGCGCCGACGATCCGTCCGCCGGGACGACCCAGATCGAAGATTCGCGCTTGTTCTTTTTCTGGTCGATCGTCGTCAAGACGTACGCGGCCACTTTGCCATCCGGCGATAGGTGGGGGTCGCCGACAAATTTGAACGAGAAATAGTCTTCCGGCGTGATACCTCGCTTCGATTGCGCTGGCAACACGTTGATTCCGAAAATGGAAAGCGAAACTAGAGCTGCGACCGCAAAAAACGCGCGAAATTTTCTCATAATCCAGTGAACTCTAGCACAGGAAGAATTAACCGCAAACGATTCTAGCTAAACGTAGAATTCACGGCTCGCTTCTTGATGGCGCTGGCCTCTGCCGGCGCGGAACGCGGCCCCCTGTAGGCTTTCTAGACAACAGTGGCCGTACCTGCTGCTGAGCGGACGAAACCCATATGTCACCATTGCCGTCATAGAACTCAATTGGAGAATCCGGGTTAGATGGAGCAAGTGCCGGAAAGAGGCGCTTCGCCCCTCATCCGGAAGAAGGCTGACGTATGGACGCCCAGTCTGCCATACATAGCTCGGTTTCTAGCGTGACAGCTTTGAGCAATGCGCCCTCGGAGCCTCGCTAATGGCCCCGATATTGCTTTGGCTGGTCATGGTGCTTTGCTTGCTGATCTCCGTGGTCAAGTACGTGATGGGGATCATCCTCAAGCTCGCTTTCCCAAGCACGAAGATAACAAAGGACTACGCGTACCTGCCAGCCGTGAGCGTGTTGATGCCCTGCTTCAACGAGGGCAAGACGGTTTACGAGACCATCGAGAGCATCAGCAAGAGCAACTATCCAAATGACAAGTTTGAAGTGATCGCGCAGGACGATTGTTCCGTGGATGACAGTTACGAATGGATGCTCAAAGCGCAACGCGACTTCACGAATATACGCATTCGGACGGGAAGAAATGCAGCCAATAGCGGTAAGGCGCGCACGGTTTGCAACGCGCTGGAACATTCGAGCGCGGACATCATTATTTCCATCGATTCGGATTGCATTTTTCATCCGGACGCGATTACGGAACTGACAGCGTGCTTTTCTGAGCCGCGCGTGGGCTCCGTTGGCGGGCGCGTGGGGGTGCGGAACCCGAACGACAGCGTCATCACCGCGATTCAGGCGGTCATTTACTACTCGGCTTTTCAGCTCTATAAGATTCCGGAGAATTGGACGCGGAGTGTGTGCTGCATCAGCGGATGTCTATTCGCGATACGCCGCGAATTGCTGCTGGAGATCGAGCCGGCGATCCGCGCGCGGCACTGGTTTGGGATTCCGGTGAACCAGGGCGAAGACCGGTTTTTGACGCACCAGACATTGCTGCGGGGCTACGGGACCTACATCAACAACGACGCGCTTTGCTGGACCACGGTGCCGAACACTCTGTCCGTACTGTTCAAACAGCAACTGAGGTGGCGGCGGAGTATTGTGCGCGACTTTTTTTATACGCTTCGAACACTGCCGCAGCACGTCTGGAAGCTGCATCCCAACACCGTGTTTACGCTCATCCTCACGCCGCTTGGCGCAATCGTTGCTTTTCTTGTGGCAATCACCATGCTCTCGTCCGACCCACTGGCTTGGGCCGGACCTCTGCCGCTCGTTACGGCTCTGGGAATCGGGGCTGTGCTCACCTGGATCATCAAGAAATATAGCTCCCGGGAAGCGCTGGCAAACCCTCTCGCGTTTGGTGCATACGTCGCCTGGTCGCTGGTCAGCAGCTTGTTACTCACGCCCCTTGCTCTGTGCACGATGGATTCGGCGGACTGGGGCACTCGAACCAAGGAAGAACCCGAGGTGCCCCTTGGCAACCCTGTCCGTTAATAATCCCGCTCCCCCTCCGCCCAAGAAGAAAACGCCCGGCTTGCAGGCGCTGCACTATAAATTGGTGATCAATCTTTATCGCGTTTTTGCGGTCACAATTTTGTACCTCGTGCTTGCCGGAATTCTTGCCTACGCCTTCGTGATGGGTTTTTATGCCATTAACAGCTCGTGGGCCGCGCCGCTGATTCTTTCCTCGGTGGACGAGAAAAGTCTCGACTTCCGGGTAAAACTCGTGACCAGTCAGCAGACCATCGAAGATGTGAAGGTCGACGCGCAGAAAATGCAAAGCGGCATCGATGAAATGACCAAGCATCGCGCCGCCCTGCTCGCGCTGGAAGCTCCCCTTCAGGAAGCTATCGTGCGCGAGGAGACTCATAACCATGCCAACGGCCCGCAACTCGCAGCGCTGGACACCCAGAAACAAGCCGACAACGCGAAGACGCAGAAGGTACTGGCGCAACTGAAGCAAGTGGAGTCCAACATCCAAGAAGATTTAGCGGCCGGCTTGATCACCAAGGGCGACGCGGCGACCCAACTCTCTGCCTTGAACCAGGCGCAAGACGCCTATACCGACAGCAAAATTGCCGAGGTGTTGTTGACGGACAGTATTTTGCAGAAAACCACGACGGGCACGGACTCGCTCGAAGTGCTCGAAAAACAGGCGGAGTTGCGCTCCGAAGCCGCGCAACTCGATGTGGCCATCAACGTCGCGCAGAAGGAGCTTTTCGAAGACAACCGGCAAATCGAACGATTGAGAGACGCCATTCAAACGGCGAAACAGAGCCCTTATTACTTGAACGCTTCCGGCGGCCAGCAGCTCTACTTTGCGTTCGTTCCTTATGACAACCAGGCCAGCGCGGTGGCCGGAAGTGCGATCTATGACTGCTACCTGAACATGATTTTGTGCCGCAAAGTCGGGACTGTTAACCAGGCCTTCCCCGGGGAAGAGGCCGCCATCCATCCCATCTTCAAGACCAACATTCGCGGTTTTCTAATCCAGATGAATCTGGACCATCCGGAATCCGCGAAATCGAAGACCGTGTTCCTCGGCCGCAAGCCGCTGTTGCTCTAAGGAGAGTAAATGTTCCTAATAAGATGGATATTGGTCTTGGCTGTAATTGTGCTCGTGTCGGCGCCTGTGTTCGCGGGAGGCCAAAATGAGCAGCAGGCTTACTGCACCTACGTGATGGAGCAGGCGCAGGCGCAGAGGGACCTTCTGCGGACGCCCACCGGGGTGGCGGGCTTTACACAGCCCGAAACCGGGCTGCCTATGCAAGTCGTCGGGGGCGCTTCTCTGGGGCTTTCCGACGTAAGAAAAGCCTCACTAACGATGGATGTCGCGCGCACGAACTGCGAGCTGTACAAGGCGGCCACCGGCGCGCAGCAGGACATTCAGTACGCGCTGCCGAGCCTCGAGAAGGAAGCGCTAACCAACAGGCTGACCCTGATCGAGCAGGCTTCGAAGGCGCTGGATGACTTGATGGACAAGACCTCGAAAATGGTGGAGGCTCAAAATGCCACGCGCCTCATGTTGTTCACGCTACAGACGACCAAGATCAAGCTGAATGCGGACCGCGCCGACACGCAGTCGAAAATCACCGCGATCTATTTTCCAACACTGAGCGGCAGACCGTTGAAAGAGCTGGTCGCGGAAAAACAAAGCAGCGAAGCCGGCGAACAGAGAGCGCAGGATAAGTTGAGCCGCCAGAATAATTGGGACGTGCTTCTCACCGTCGGCGTGCATCAGCAGGTCAATCCGGTTGCCCAGGGCTTGCAACCGTACGGTGAGGTCACCGTGAACTATAATTTCGCGAGCCGGGCCATCAACAAACATCTCGATCGCTCGGCGGAAGCCCATGATGAATGGAAAAAAAAACAGGAGAGCGATGTGGTGCGCCAAATGGAGGTCCTGCGGCAGCAACTGGTGGATAGTGTCTCGGCGCAGGAGGCAAGGCTCAAAGCCCTGCAGGACGAGAGCGGACAGATCGAGAAGAGTCTTCAGCTTGTGGCATCACCGGATACTTCGGCGGCCTTCGACTTCCGCAACCAATTGTCGGCCGCGCAACTTCTGCTGCAAATCGAGGCTGGCGATAGCAGCTTCCGGATCGAGCGGCTGAGGGAATACCTTGCCAAGAATTACTGATCCTGTCCTCGCGAACGCGAGGGAACCCTACTGCGGCAAGGCCGGCGGGGCCGCGGACATTTTGCGCGCGACATCCTGTTCGGCTTTGTCGTGTAGTTGGCGGACCAGGGCGTACTCTTTGTCGGCTGCGGCCTGTTTGCCGGTCGCCTGGTAAACGCGTGCAAGGCGGTAATGCGCGTCGGGCCGGTCCGGGTCAAGCTCGACGGCGCGCTTTAGCGCGGCTATGGCCTCGGGATACTGCTTTTTCTGTGCCAAAATAGCTCCGAGGTCGAGATGTGCAACCCGGATGTCATTCTTCGCTAGCAGAGCCCTCTTGAGCAAAGCCACGGCCGTATCCGGATCGTCCTTCTTCATCGCAATATCGCCCAGATATGCCAAGGCTTGCGCATTTTCGGGATCGATTTCCAACTCGGCCTTGAACTCGGTTTCCGCGTCCTCGTATTGCTTGAGCCTCCAGTACAGATAGCCGAGACCGAAATGCATGTTTGGCTCTCGAGGAGCAGCCTTTATGGCCTCCTGGAACTCGCTGATGGCCTCCGGCGTTCGTCCTAAGCCATCAAGCGCTTCGCCCATCAGGAGATGGGCCGATGCGGAATTGGGGTCGCGCTGCTGGATCAGACGAAACTCCTCGAGCGCGCAATCGAATTTTTGGGCCCACAAACAGCTTTGCGCCAGCACTTGCCGCAGCTGGATATTCTCGGGGTCGGCTTTTGCCGCCGCTTCCAGTTGCTTTGACGCTTCCGCGAACCGCTTCGCGCCGTAGTAGCTCATGCCCAGCAACCCACGCGCCTGCAGGTTGTCGGGCTGAGCCGCTACAACGGCGCTAAACGGCGCAATCGCGGCCTGAAAGTGCCCCTGCTTGAATTCCGCAAGCCCCAGATTCAGCTCGATTCCCGGGAGCTTGGGGTCCACTGCCAGCGCCTTCCTGTACTCCGAAGCAGCCTCCGCATACTTTTGCTGCCTGGAGAAGTCCACTCCCAAGCTGGCTATCGCCGCGGCGTCGCGAGGGTTGCGCTCAATCACCGCCTGCCAGACTTTCACGGCGTCGTCCAGCTTCCCCTGCTGCTCAAGCGCAATGGCATCCGCCGGCGTCGCCGCTGCGCCGGTGTTAGACGTTTGTGCGCACGCGAACAACGGTGCAAGTAGAAGAGCAGCGAGGTGGAAGAGCCCACTAGGTCTGGCCGAGGTGCACTTTGGGCTCGGAGCCCCCCCTGGGTTTTTCGTAAGTGTTGCATCTAGGGGGCTTAGATTTTCTGTAAGTCGTTTAGAATCAACATTTGCAGGCGACTCGCAACCGCTGATTCTAAAGAGCTTAACCATCGAAAAGCGGAAACACGCGGCCCGGCGAGTGGCGGGCATCGATCGAATTCCGACGGAGCAGAGGCGGAGCAACAGGCTCACGACAGCAACACCTCCCAACCGGGGAGGGCTGCAACAGTCGATTCGTATTCAGACTTCACAGCAAATCATAGTATATGTTTACCGAATTGTCAAGACATTTCGTAAGAATAAGAAAAAGAAGGAGATAGACGGGCGCAAGGGGCCGTATGCTTTACGAGGCCGTTAGGGCAAAGAAAAGCCCCGCTCGCAGTGCATGCGAGCGGGGCCGGTTGCTGCTTCCGGGGTGGTTAGAAGTAAATCTTGCCGCCGAGCTGGAAGATGCGCGGGTCGAAGGCTGAGGTGTATTGGCCGAACTGGCTGCTGCCAACCTGTCCACCGACGTTCTGGAACTGCGTGTGATTCCACGTGTTGAAAGTCTCCACGCGGAGTTCAAGCCGGCTGCCTCGCGATTCGCTGAGCAAGAAGCTCTTGAATAGCGAGATGTTCCAGTTGTCGCGACCGGGGAGGCGCAGCCCGTCGAAACCGAGGTTGCCGTAGGCTCCAACCGCCGGATTTGCAAAAGACGCGGGATTGAAGTATTGGATTTTCTGATCGCCCGGAAGTACCGTCTGCTGGTAGCCGATGGGGCCTGTGATGTTGGGGCGATTTGAAGAGTTCGGGAGTCCGTTGCTTGACTGGTTCCCCGAAAGGGAGAGGTTGAGGGGCAGTCCGGATTCAATTGTGACGATTCCCGAAACTTCCCAGCCGGCAACCACCGATTTTACAAACCGGTTCGTGCTGGTCCTGAGGAAGGGCAGATCGTACACGAAGCTGGTCAGGAAGATATTGGTCCGGTCGAACTGCGAGGGACCGATATCATATCTCCAACCGAGATAGGGGTTGGTAACGTTGGCCAAGTCGCCGTTGTCGCCACCGGTGGTGGGGTCAATGGACCTGGACAAAGTGTAGTCTGCCTGGAGGTTGAGGTCCCGCGTCACCTGCCCGTTGATGCTGACTTGCAGGGCGTTGTAATGGGCATTTACCTCGTTGGTGGACAGGCGGATACCGGAAAAGCCCGGGAACGCCAGGGTGGGATCGGAATTGTAGTT
>DASXMM010000147.1:0-8334 GCA_036495665.1 Candidatus Acidiferrum sp.
CGTCCGTCGAGCGCTGCGGTCGTACCCCCATCTATCCGAAGAGATGGTGCGAGTCATGCTTATCCATTCCGGACCAGTTATCCTGCCCGAGTTAGAGGAGAGTCTGGGTGTTTACGCTCAGAAAATCCTCGCAGGGCGAAATGTCGAGATTCACCTAAACACAAAGATCGAAAGCTTTTCGGGCGGAGCGGTCCGATTGACTGACGGAACGACGATCCTTACAAACACGCTCGTCTGGACGGCGGGAACTTCCCCGAATCCTCTGCTCGAAACGATTCCGTGCGCGAAGGAAGGCGGCCGCCTGCTCGTGACGGAGTTTCTTGAGCTCCAAGGCTGGCCCGGTGTCTGGGCTCTGGGTGATTGTTCGGCCATCCCGGATCGGTTGACGGGTAAGTTTCATCCGCCGACCGCACAGCACGCGCTGCGCCAGGGCAAGGTCGCGGCGCACAACATTATCGCGACCATTCGCGGAACGGAGAAGAAGCGGTTCGGTTTTTCGACTATCGCGCAGCTCGCGACGATTGGCCGGCGGACCGGTGTAGCCAACATCATGGGCATTAACTTCTCGGGATTTATCGCTTGGTGGCTCTGGCGGACGATCTACCTTAGCAAGCTCCCACGGTTCGAGAAGAAAGTCCGCGTGGCCCTGGACTGGACGCTTGACCTGATCTTTTCGAAGGACCTCGTTCAGTTTCTGGACATCCGTGCGCCCATCGTTTCACGCCCCGAGGCACATCCGTCGCAGAAATCCAAGACCGTGCAGCCCGAACTGCCTGAGCCGGTTCCCTAAGGCACGGATTGTAGCGTCGGGGCTTGGGTCATTGACTTAGGGTCTGCGCGTGTGCGCGAGTAAACAGTACGAAGCCCGAGGCATTCGAATCGTCATTGGGTGGCGCTAGGAACAAGCAAGAAGTCTGTGGCGGTAGATCAATGAGAACTCTTTCGGACGACGCGTGTTATGAATCGGACGAGATCTCCCCGGTAGTGCAATGTTTCGTAATCGACTGGACGGCTGCCTGTCGAGTAGGAAGTTCGTTCAATGCGAAAAATCGGGCTCCGGGGTTTCACTTTTAGCGCGCTGGCAACCTCGTTCTCAGCGGCCACCGCGTCCAATTTGTACTCGGCCTCGATCAACGGAACATTGTATTTGCGTTCCAGGAGCGAAAAAATAGGCTCGACCTTCAGATCGTTGGTCATGATCTTCTGGCCGATCTCCAAGGGTAGGTACGTCTCATCGAAGGAGAGCGGAACGCCGTCTGCGAGGCGCACGCGACGAATCCTCACGACGCGCTCGCCCCTTGTTAGCGCGAGTTGCTTAGCCACAGTCGCGTTGGCAGGCACAATGTCCTTACCGATCACGCGGGCCGTTGGCTTGCGGCCAAGTGCGTGCATATCTTCGACAAATCCGCTCAGTTCTTTAAGCTCCTGCGTGATCTTTGGCGCGGCGACGAATGTACCCTTGCCGCGACGAATCTCAACAAGACCGCGGCTCACAAGATTCTGAATAGCCCGACGAACGGTGATGCGGCTGACCCCGAACCGCGCAATGAGGCTGTCTTCGGTCGGCAATTGGTCGCCGACGTTCAGGTCTCCATCGGAGATCTCGCTGGCGAGGACGGTTTCGACGCGTGAATAGAGAAGAGACTCATGGGCGACGGACATGAAGACATTATAATGTCGTCTTGTTCACAAACCTATTCTTCGAGCGTAGCGTCCGAGCGACGAGCCATCCGGAAGTAATCTAAGTGCCCGGTTAGTCGGCGAACAGACATGTTCGTTTCAGGACTCACTTCTCCGTGACTGACGCGTGCGCGCGCGGATGTTGCCATTATCACGAAATCGGATTTCGCGGATGCGGTAGAATTTGGCGGGGCCGCGGCGGGACGCAACATTCGAGCGGTTCGGGCAGGCATGCAGGTATTTAAAATATGCGCGAAGTCGGGGGAGGGAATGGGCGAGTATTTGGAGTTTGTCGTTAGGCGGCGAAGCCGTTCCCGCGCCGGGGTTGCGGTGGAATTATAAATGGTCACTCTGCTTTCCATTGTCGCTCTCGGATTCTTTCTTGGCATGCGCCATGCTACCGATCCGGATCACGTGATTGCGGTGACGACGATTGTGAGCCGGCAGCGCAGCATCCGCCATGCCGCTTTGATTGGTGTGCTGTGGGGACTCGGGCACACGATCACGATTCTTGTCGTCGGTTCGGCGATCATTTTGTTTGGGATTGTGATTCCGGCGAGAATTGGCCTCACGATGGAGCTTTCCGTCGGCTTGATGCTGATTTTACTGGGGATTTTGAATCTTTCTGGAATGATGCGCTGGATCACCGAGACGCTTACGCCCTCACAGGCTGGCGATCACGCGCATTCTCACCCGCACGGGCACGGCGACTACATTCACACGCATCCTCATGGACACGGGCCGGAGAAACACGGCCACTCGGAGGACGCTACGCCGGTAGGCTGGATGGACCGGGTCTTTGGGCGCATGGGTCTGTACCAAATCGTGCGGCCACTGGCGGTCGGCATCGTTCACGGTCTCGCGGGTTCAGCGGCGGTGGCGTTGCTCGTCCTCACGACGATCCGCGTTCCGTCGTGGGCGATTCTGTATCTTTTGGTTTTTGGACTTGGTACGGTCGCGGGGATGATGCTGATCACTGCGGCGATTGCGGTGCCCTTTACTTTTTCCGAAAAGCGTTTCGCTCGCCTGAATCGTGGTCTAGGGCTGGTCTCAGGAGTGGTAAGCCTGGCGTTTGGGATTTTTATTGTGTATCGGATGGGATTCGTCAACGGACTTTTCACGCATCATCCGACGTGGGTCCCGCACTGATTGTTGTGGCGGCGCGGTTGGGTGGATGAGTTGGCGATGGAGCGGTCCTTTTAGAGCGTTCTCGCAAGTGGCACGTTCGCGTACTAAGCAATTAAAGTACTAACTATTGATAAGAAAGGGTTGTAGCACGTTCGAGAAATAGACTAGAATCGGCGCGCCAGGTCCATCTGCTTTCGGGGGAGAAGGATCGCGCGAATCGATACATTGCACCGCTCGGAAATCCTGATAATTCCTCCATTCCCGCAGTCGGCGGGCCGGCGACGAAACGGAAGAGATTTTATGGGCCCTAAAGCCGTGCGTAAAGCTTCTCGACAGAATGCTCTGAACGCAGCGAGCGAGGTGCCCGTCCCGCAGGAAAACAATACAACCATCGTGGCCATCGGAGCTTCCGCGGGCGGCATCGAAGCGCTTTCGGAACTGATGAGTTATCTGCCCGCCGACAGCGGGATGGCTTTCGTACTGGTGCAGCATCTTGATCCGAAGCATCAGAGCCTTCTGACGGAGTTGCTCGCCAGGAAGACCACGATGACGGTTAGGGAAGTCGTGGAAGGAATGCTCGTCCAGCCAAATCGTGTGTACGTCATTCCGCCAAACGCAATGATGTCCATTGCCAAAGAGACCCTACATCTAACGCCGCGAGAAGGATCACCTGGCCAGCACATGTCTGTGGACTACTTCATGCGCGCGCTCGCCGAGCAAAAAGGGAATCGCGCTATTGGCGTAATCCTATCCGGTTCGGGCACGGACGGAACTTTGGGAATGGCGGAAATCCAGGCGCATGGCGGCGTAACGTTTGCGCAAGACGAAGCCTCCGCCAAGTACGACGGCATGCCGCGAAGCGCGGCCGTGGCGGGCCATGTGGACTACGTGCTTAGTCCGAAGGGAATCGCCAAGGAACTCGCGCGTATCGCGCACCACCCGTATGTGGCTCGCGACAGCGTCATCCCTATGGCCGAAGCTGCCGTGGCTCCCGCAGCGGGCTTGAATACGATTTTCCAGCTTCTGCGCAGGGCTACAGGAGTGGATTTTACATACTACCGGCAAACCACGATTTTGCGGCGGATTCAGCGGCGGATGGTGGTTAACAAAATTGACAAATTGGAGGAGTACGCGAAGTTCGTCCAGGGCCATCCCATTGAGGTGAAAGCGTTGTATCGGGACATGCTGATCAACGTGACGAGCTTCTTCCGAAGTCCACAGGTTTTCGAGGCTTTGAAATCCATGGTGTTCGTTGCCATTCAGAAGAACCTTTCGCGCGAGCGAGGTATTCGCATTTGGACTCCGGGGTGTGCTTCCGGAGAGGAAACCTATTCAGTGGCCATCGCATTGATCGAGTTTCTGGGCGACAAAGCTTCGCAGATTCCAATTCAGTTTTTCGGAACGGATGTGAGCGATCTCAGCGTGACCAAGGCACGCAACGGCGTTTATCCGGAGAACATTCAAGGGGACGTATCGCCGGCGCGCCTCAGGAGGTTTTTCACAAAAATTGAATGTGGGTACCGGGTCAGCAAAACTATCCGGGATATGTGCATTTTCGCGCAGCGCAACGTGCTTAATGATCCTCCTTTTTCGCGTATGGATCTGATTTGCTGCCGGAACCTGCTTATTTATCTTGAGCCGGTTCTGCAGAACAAAGCGATCCCGCTGTTCCACTATGCTCTGAGGCCCAATGGGTTCCTGCTGTTGGGAAGCTCCGAAGGACTCGGCACCGCGAGCGGCTTATTCGCAGTGGAAGATCGCACCCACAAGATATTCTCAAAGAGAGTTGGATTGGCGCGCCACGCGGAAGCGCTATCCGTTGATTCCCATTTTGCCCGGAAAGAATACGGACCAGTCCGGCCCCCCGCCGATCAGCAGGAGCCGGTCTGGAATTATCCGGAGAGCCAGAAGGAATTCGACCGTCAACTCTTGACGCAATACGTTCCCGCAACCGTCTTTGTAAATGAGGAAATGGAAATCGTTCACACCCGGGGAGATGTGAACGATTATCTCAAGCTGGCGCCGGGCAAGCCCAGCCTAAGCATAATGAAGATGGCTCGGGAAGGACTGCTTGTCGAGCTGCGGAACGCCATTGCCCGTGCCAAGAAAGAAAATGTTGTCGTCGCCAAGCGGAATCTGCGAGTGAAAGGCGCAAACGAGAAGGGCGAAAAGGCGGAGCAGGGCGTTTCCATTCGCCTCGTGAACTTCGATGTCGTTCCGGTCAAGCTGGGAAACACGAAAGATCCGTACTTCATGGTCGTATTTCAAGAAGCGCTGGCGGAAGCGGAGGGGCAATCCTCTTCGCGTCGGAACCGGCCCGGCAACGCATCCGAATCGGCGCTGAAACGAACGGCCAAGCTCGAACAGGAATTGGCGGCCACCAAGGAATATCTTCAGTCCGTTATCGAGACGCAGGAAGCGACGAACGAGGAGTTGCAGTCTGCCAATGAGGAAATTCTCTCGAGCAACGAGGAACTGCAAAGCACCAACGAAGAAATGGAAACAGCCAAGGAGGAGTTGCAGTCTGCCAACGAGGAGCTGACAACCGTCAACGACGAACTGCGGAGCCGCAATCTCGAAATCACGCAGGTCAACAACGACCTCATCAATTTGCTGTCCAGCATCGACATTGCGGTGATCATGATTGGGAGCGATCTCACTATCCGCCGCTTCACGCCCAAGGCTCAACAGTTTCTTCGACTAATCGCCGGAGACATCGGCCGCCCGCTCTCCAACATCAATCCCAGCATCGAAATCGCCGATCTTCAGTCGATGGTGATGCAGGTGGTCGCGGATTTTCATCCCCTCGAGAGGGAACTCACGGACCGCATGGGCGTGCACTATCAGTTCAAAATCCTTCCCTATCGTACCGTGGAGAACAAAATTGATGGCGCGGTTATCACGATCGTGGACATTGCCCCCGACAAGCCCAGCGGCAAGACCTGACCGGCTCATTGAGTTCGCGCCGGCTCCGATTTTCCACAGGTCTATCTAGAAGCAGCCGTCCCCCGCGCTATATTAGCTTTGCATTTTCTTAACTTGTTGACTATAATCACGCAACGTTCTTCAGACTTGGTCCAGGTCCCCGCATCTTGAAGCACGAGGGAATGCCTGCGAATGACGAGGCCTACTCCTTGAAATGTTGGGCGCGAACGCGCGCTCTGTGAATCTAGCGCCGCGTGAGGGGTTTGGAGGCATCGGTGGCCACCATTAGCCGAGCAGCAAAAGCACACTTCGGGTCCTTTGGCGGACTTGCTCCAAGGACGCATGGCAGGCCCTTTGCCGGAACGAGGCCATCGTTGGTCAGCCTTCTGGGTCATTGCACGATTGGGGCCGCTCTTTTTGACGCGAATTTGCAATGCCGGGCTTTCAACGGCGCGCTAAGCAATATGATCGGTGTGTCCGTCAAAAGGCATATCGGCAAAAACGTGCACGAGCTGTTTCCGGGGGTATCCACTCAGCTGGAGCTGGCCTTTCGGCGCGTGTGGACGACACGCAACTCCCTGGCAAACCTTGAAGTGACGGTTCCTTTGCCCGCGAACTCCGAACCGCGTCGTTGGCTTGTGAACTTCTACCCCATAAGCGACGAGTTAGGCGAAGTCCGGCTGGTTGCCGCGACCTTTTCCGAGATTACCAAAGAACGTTGGGTCGAATCGAAAATCGTGCGCCTCCGAGATAAATTCCACTCCGGTGGCGGGCGCCAGCGCGATCCACTCGAAGAGGAATTTTCCGAGATGTCGACGAGAACCTTCGAGGTCGTAAGCCGCTCCGTGGCGATCCTTAGAAGCTCGGTCCTGCTCCGATTCTACGCGTCACAGATGAGGCTAGCGGCTGGACTCGGGCGTCATTCGCTGTTCCTCAAGGCAAACCAGGAGCAATATTCGACGCCATCCTTCGCGCCGCCAAACGCTACAGTAGAGCCGGATCCTTCCGCCGGTCGGGAGCCGCACGGTGCGAATGATCCCAACGCCGGAGCTCCCAGCCCCAGAGAACGAGAGGTCCTGCATTTCCTGGCCGACGGGAAATCCAATAAAGAGATCGGCGCGATTCTCGATCTCAGCACCAGGACGGTGGAATCCTACAGGGCACGCATCATGCTTAAACTCGATCTACACTCCACAGCCGCACTGGTGCGCTACGCCGTTCGCCACAAAATTATCGAAGCCTGAAGAAGATCTTTGTTCGTCAACTCGCCCGTGCGTTATTTTGCAAACTTGCGAACGCTGAACGAAATCGGCAGCCCAATCAGAACCATGTGCACCAACAATCCTTGGATAAGTCCCGCAAGCTTGTAGGGTCCCCGCGCGTGCAAGGCCGAAAGTGGCAGCACCACGAGATTCATAACTAGGAATACGGCGATGCCGTAAAACAAGCCGCACAGCAGTGCATGTTCGCGAAGGAATACAAGCTTCCGGCTCGCCGCGTAATACACCGCAGCTGCGCAGATGGCGATAAAGAATTGCAGCAAAACGCCAAGCGCATAGACGCCCGGGCCTCCCTGGAACGCGGAGCGCCCCAGCAGTCCGCCGGCGATGGCCCGCGGCACTCCAGCCCCAAAAACAAGAAAGGCCGATGCGAGGTCGAGGCTTCCCGCAATCAATCCGCCCACGAAAATCGCCAGCAAGGCGTTCGGTCTTTGAGCCGGTAGTGCTATAGAAGCGACATTCACGTTTTCCTCCGGACTAATTAAGAAAAAAATCGGTTCGTGGCCAGCGCAATGGGAAGGCCAACGAAAAGAATGTGAATGATGAATTGAACGACCACGGCTTGCGAAGACACCTGGCGCTTGGGTCTCGCCGAAAGCGGCACAACGATCAGATTCATCACAAAGAAAACCGCGACTCCGTATAACGGTCCCGAGATCCAGTAATCCCGCGCAAGAAACGGAATTCGGCCGCTTGCTGCGACGAAGACAGTTGCGGCGGTGAACGCAATCGCGAAATGCAGCAACAGCCCCAGACTTCCGCTCAACCATCCTTCTCGGAAGGCTCGCTCGCCCAATAAGCCGCTCGCAACGCCCTGCCAAACGCGAACCGGCTTAATCCCCATGAGCCCGAGTTGAATGCTGGCGGCGAAACCGTCCAGAATTGCGCAAGCCGAGCCCGCCCACACAATGGCTTGAAGAGTTTCCGTCATGAGTCAAATGTTAACTTGGCGTAACTCTTGAGTCGCCCAGAATTGGATTGTGTCGAGCAGATTCGTACCACGTAGAAGCAGCGAACGCATCAGAGAAGGAACTAGGGTCCTGAATGAGCCCCCGGACGGAATCAAGTCTTGGACATTTTTGCGACCAGCCGAGGCACGACTTTTCGCGGGATCAATCGTTGCGCGAAGACGCTGAACTTGTTGAGCGCTCCCGGAACCGTCAGCCCGCCGCCGTTGGCAAGGACACGCAAGGCGTCGCTCACGACGTCTTCGGAACTCTGCACAACGCCAGCCCATTGTCCTCGCGCGGGCTGCGCGGAATGGCCGTTCTGATTTTTGATGAGCCGCCCAGGACATACCGTCACGACGGTAACGCCCGAG
>DASXMM010000148.1:0-6379 GCA_036495665.1 Candidatus Acidiferrum sp.
TCAAAGCGCTCGGCTCAAACAGCCGCATCCCCACGCCCCAGGAAATTCTGAAGCTCCGCAAACCCGCCCTCCGCAAGGCTGGCCTCTCCGGCGCAAAGATCCTCGCCGTGAAAGATCTCGCCGCAAAAACAATCTCCGGAGTAGTCCCCACACTCGAGCAAGCGCAAAAGCTCTCCGACGAAGAACTCGTCAAGCGCCTAACGAGCGTCCGCGGCATCGGCGCCTGGACTGTTGAAATGTTTTTGATTTTCCGCCTGGGCCGCCCCGACGTTCTCCCCATCCACGACCTGGGCGTAAAAAAAGGTTGGTCCATCACCTACAAAAAAAAACACATGCCCAAACCCAAAGAACTCCTCAAATTCGGTGAACGTTGGCGCCCCTACCGCACCATCGCCAGCTGGTACATGTGGCGCGCCTGCCATCGCGCAGGCAACGCCGCCATGCGCAAAATCCGCCCCCCCAAAGTCCGCAAACGCAAAAAACGCAAATCCTAACCCATCCAACGAAATGTAGTGCAGGGCGGAGTCCGCGGAGCCCTGCGGCCTATCCCCCACACTCCCTCAGTCGTAAATGCTCTCAATACAAATCTGCCACACTCCGTCCAACAATCGACACGCCCCACGCAACCCCAGTTCGCACGCCGCAAGCCCATAACTCCAACCGCCCGTGACACTTACGCGCCCACTCATAATCCGGACACTCGCCTGCCCTCCAAATCAATGCAAACTATTCCCAACTCGCTCAACAGGTCGCCAGCCATGAACATGATTACCCGTCGTTTCTGGATCGCTCTCCTCGCCATCGCCACTTCTCTGCCACTACAGCCCTCCGCCTCCGCCCAAGCCCCTGCGCCTTCCGACCTCCCCAACCTCCTGCAAAAACTCATCGCCTCCGACGAAATCCAGCGGCGCCAAATCATGGAGCAACTCGATCAGGTTCAAGATCCCGATGTCCTCGTCCCACCCGTTTTCGCTGCGCTAGAAACCGTTGAGCCTCGCGAGGCCTGGAAACTCCTCGACATCCTCGCCAGATTTCCCGACCGCGCAAAACCCGAGCCTCTCCTGCGTCTCGCGCGCCGCTCCGAAGAAATCCCAGACACGCTCAAACAACAGTTGGTCTCCATTGGGGATCCTGCCAGACCTGCGCTTCTCAAAGCCATCGCCGACACCTGTGTCACCTGGAAGCCCGAGGCGCCGATGACCAGGTATGCCCCTCAACCGGAGAGCAGACAAATAGACGAGGGGGCCATCCGGACCCGGCATTCCATTCACTGGGCCGCCGGTGTTCTAAGCGATACGGGTTCGAAAGGTAGGAACGCTCTCTTGGGGATGCTCCACAGTCGCGATGCATGTCAACTTTTCGTAGCCCAGGAGGGGCTAACGGAGTACGTCCTCGGCGCGGATCGACCGCTCGACCCGCAGGTGATAAATGGCCTGACGGCTGCCCTCAGCGCAGCCAGCCCTGCCGAGCAAAAGGCTGCAGTCTTGGTCGTGGAACCGATGATTGGCTACGACGTCGCCGATCTATCGCCGCAGATGACCAGATCCCTATTCGCCATACTGAAAGCTCACCCCGATACGGAAGCACGCCGCGCCGCCTTCGACCTGCTCTGCCACGCTGACGGCGATATACCAGAAAAAGCGGCAGAAATCGCCTCTCACGACCCCGACGAAAGTATCAAAAACTCTGCCACCGACGTCCTCGAAAACCTTCCCCACCCTCGCTGAGTGCTCGCCCCTCCGCCTCTGCACTCTAGATTTGTGGCACTGGGATCGGTTCCATTCGCCACAGTTTTTCGCCAACAATCACAAACCAAATCGTCTGCCGCCAGTGCCGGCTCCCTCCTCTCCCTCCTCTCCCTCCTGACCTGGTGGCTCCATCACGGCGCCTCCACCACCCCCGCCCAAATGGACGCCCTCTACCACCAAATGATCTGGTCGGGCATCAATCTCCAGGCCAACGCCCGCCAAAGCCCAAGCCCCTAACCCTCCGCAAGCCGCTGACATAGCCCCTCGAAGGCTCCGCGACGCGTCTTGGTCTTGGACCTGCCTGGTCCGCTGCCATGTCCGACTACTTGAAGTCGTCCGGAGGTCGATTTTCCTACGCTTATTAGGCGCTCATTTTGTGCTGGACTTTTACTTGATGTTCGAGTACTCTTTGACTTGGCAATCATGCGTTCGGAGTGCGGCAGCCGTGCTGCCGCTTTTTTTATTTCCAGCATAACGTGTTCTGCTTCCGGCGGTTCACGAGTACGCCCAAGTCTCAGATTGAATCCATTAGAATGAGCACTGGCAAGAAGCATCGCCTCTTGGCATGTCTTGTGGTCCGGACACTGGTATAACTTCCGTAGAATCAACACCTAGAAGCAATCCCACTAACTGCTGATTCTAAAAGACTTGCGTATAAGTTAAGTCTTTTAGAATCAGCAGTTACAAAAAGTGGGGAGCGCTGGCGGGAAAAATCTGGAGAGCCGGCTCGATCCTTTTGCCTTGAACCCATGCAGGGGCCGCTTCAGTCCGTCGCCCTCAGAACCTCGAAGCAGTCGACTAATTCCCAGCTAACTCTCTTACCATCAAATACATAGCAGCGAACCCAGCCAGCAAAACGCCGCTCTCGAGCGATATCGAAACGCTGTGCAGCCGACTAAACTCGGCAAGCAACGGACTGTCCGCAGCCGTCCCCTGAATCGATCCCATCTGCACCCGCAACGCAGCCATCTTCGCGCTCACTGTATACTGCGAGATCGCCGTCAGCGCGATCATCAAAACCACGCAAATCGCTGCCGGGCTCGTCAAGCTGGCAAAAGATTGCGTCCTCACGAGCCGCACCAACAAAAGCAAGACGCCCAAAGCAATCCCGCCAAGGTGCATCCGTGTTAGCGAATATCCCACAATGGCCCCAGCCGCGTCGCGATTGGCAGGCAGTAGGTGAAAAGTACCGGGTGCCACCACGAAACTCAGAAACACGTCACTCCCCAGCCACACACCCCAAGGCAAGAAATTCGATGCTGCGAAGGAGAGAGGTCATGACAGTGGACGGACAGACACTTATACAACCGCGACCCCATTAATTCAAACCGAGAGGCACCGCCGAGCAACATCCAGTTCGTCGAGTGATGCAACCACCGATTGAGCACACGCATTTTGCGAGTTTTTGATTCGATGGAAGGATTAGTGCCAAAATGAGAAGCTTCAAGGGGAAGGTATGGTGGGCGACAAAGGACTTGAACCTTTGACCTCTCCCGTGTGAGGGGAGCGCTCTAACCAACTGAGCTAGTCGCCCGACGGCACCGCCGCGACGCTTGGAAGCGTCATCTATACTACTTGTAACAGGAAGGACCAAGGTTTTCAACCGATGTCCACGGCCACGTCCCAAATCGTCTCGCAACTCCAGCGCTCGATCGCTCGCGCCATCTACGGCAAGGAAGAAGCCATTCAACTTGCCTTGATCACCCTTCTCGCGCGCGGCCACTTGCTGATTGAAGATGTCCCTGGGGTGGGCAAGACGACGCTCGCGCAGGCTCTCGCCAAGTCATTTCACTGTTCGTTCCAGCGCATCCAGTTCACGTCAGACCTTTTGCCCAGCGATGTGCTCGGCGTCAGCGTCTATAATCCCGAATCTCGCGAGTTCGAGTTTCGCTCCGGACCGATTTTCGCGAACGTAGTTCTCGCCGACGAAATCAACCGCACCACTCCGCGCACGCAATCCGCTCTTCTCGAAGCCATGAATGAAGCGCAAGTTACGGTCGATGGCAAAACGCTTCAGCTTCCGCATCCATTTCTGGTCATCGCGACACAAAATCCCGTCGAGCACCACGGCACCTATCCCCTGCCTGAATCGCAGCTCGACCGCTTCCTGATGCGCATCAAAATGGGTTATCCATCGCACGAGACCGAGCGCGAAATCCTTCGCAAACACATTCATGACGACCGTCTCTCGGAACTCGAGCCGGTCGCCGACGTCAGCGACGTCCTCGAAATGCAGGAATCCGTTGCGCGCGTGAAGGTCGACAGCAGCCTTCATGACTACGCGCTCGAGATCGTCAATCGGACGCGCAAAACCGAGCAGCTCACTCTGGGCGTCAGTCCTCGCGGCACTCTCATGCTCCAGCGCGCCGCGCAAGCCCGCGCTTTTCTCGATGGCCGCGATTACTGTTTGCCCGACGATTTCAAGCAACTCGCGGTCGCCGTGTTCTCGCATCGCGTCGTCGCCAGCTCCCGTCACGCTTCGCTCCAGAAAAAATCGGAGACCACCGAGTCCGTGCTCCGGGAGATCGTCGACTCCGTTCGCGTACCTCTGTGAGTCTAGCCTCAACAATCGCGCAACTCTGGGCCAAGGTCGACCGCTCCGCCGTGCGCGCCTTTTTTGTCTCCGTCTCGGCGCTTGCTTTCGCTTTGCTGCTCGCGCTTTATTCCGGCACTGCCGCGGAGCTGGGTCACACATCTCTCGCCGTCGCTTCGGCGCTGGCCGCTCTGGTCGTCGCAGCGTGGGTCGCCGTCACCCTCGTCCCGATTCTCGCGAAGCGCACGCCTCTTCGCTGGATCGGCTACAAAATGGAGTACCGAATCACGCGCGAAGGCTGGATTTATATTCTGGGAATCTTTTTTGTCGCCGTCGCCGCGCTGAACACCGGCAATAATCTTCTGTTCCTGATTCTCGCTAGTTTGATTGCCATTATCCTGATGTCCGGAGTTCTGTCTTCGATCACGCTCTCTGGCATCGCCATGCGCTTGCAGTTGCCCGAGCACATCTTCGCAGGCCAACCGGTGCGCGCTCTTGTCGAGGTGCAGAACGAGAAGCTAACGCTGCCCTCGTTTTCTCTTCGCGTCGAAGCCATTCGCCCAAAGACTTCTTTGCATGCGGCTATGCTCGAAACGCCCGTCTATTTTTCCTACGTTCCGAAGCATGAGCGCGTGCAACAAAGCGTGCCGATGACGTTTCCGCGCCGCGGCATTTATTCGCAGGAAGCATTTCGCATCGTCACTCGCTTCCCGTTCGGTTTCTTGCAGAAAGCGCGCCGCATCGATTTGAAGTCGGAAGCTCTGGTCTATCCTTCCGTCGAGCCCACGCGAGATTTTTTCGAGGTTCTGCCTGGCATGCAAGGTGCTCTCGAAAGCCTTGCCAAGGGTCGCGGACAGGATTTGTACGCATTGCGCGATTATCAGCCGCGCGACAGTTCGCGCCACGTCCACTGGAAAGCTTCGGCGCGCCTGGGTTCCCTGATGGTGCGCGAGTTCACCCGCGAGGATGACTGCCGCGTGATTCTGGTGCTCGATCCTCATGCTTCTGCGGGGCTTGCCGCGAAAGAAGCCGACGCTCGCTTCGAGCGCGCCGTAACGATGTGTGCCGCTCTGGCATGGCACTTTTACGAACGCAATGCCATCCTGCAATTCCGTACCGCTGGTCTTGAAACGCCTCTGGTCGAAGCCGAGGAAGTGATCTTCGATATCCTGCGGCATCTGGCCACGGCGAAACCGGATCCGCCCGATCCGAAGCATACACTTCTGTCCGATCTTGCCGGCGCGCCAGACATTTTCCGAGTAATTGTCACCAGCGAATCCCACGGCTCGATCCCTTCCAACATCTGGAACCAATCGTGGGTCATCTTCCTCGAAGATCTCGGCGAGTGACTCGGACCATGCGTTCGACCTCTTACTCGTAACGCAAAGCAACAATTGGATCGACGCGCATCGCGCGGCGCGCCGGGATGTAGCAAGCAGCAAACGACACCAGTGCCACGACAACGCCGACCGCTGCGAACGTCAGCGGGTCATGCGCCGTAACTCCGAAGAGCAGGCTAGCCATCAAACGAGTCAGCAAAAAGCCGCCTACCATTCCAACGGCGGTTCCAAGCAAAGCAAGCTTCATGCCTTCGCCAACGGCCATGCGCAGCACCCCGCCGCGCTGCGCACCAAGTGCGATGCGCACTCCGATCTCCCGCGTGCGCTGACTGATGGAGTAAGAAAGCACGCCATAAACTCCGACCGCTGCAAGAAAAATCGCCAGCACGGCGAAGAGTGAAATCAGAGCGAGATTGAACCGCTGCGGTGCGAGCGATTTATCGATCACGGAATCCATCGTCTTCAGGTCGTCCAGAGCGATTTGCGAATCGATCGAGGCCACCGCGGAACGGACTGATGAGAACACGAGCGTGGGATCGGTGGCCGTTCGTACCGCCAGGTGGAAGGTCCGGAGTTCGTCAAAGTCCGGCGTTTCCAGGAGCTTGTCAGCTTCCTGCAAGTACGGCGTATACGCGTGCGGAGCCGCCGGAGCTTGCATCGAGGCGTCTTTCACATCGCTGACCACGCCGATCACGCTGCGCCAGGAATCGCCGGCATACTTCATGCGCTTGCCGATGGGATTCCGACCCGGCCAGTAC
>DASXMM010000149.1:0-9531 GCA_036495665.1 Candidatus Acidiferrum sp.
CTTCCGCAAGTGCTGGTTCTAAGCAACTTAAAAGCTCGTAGAATCAACACTTACAAAAAAACAGGGGGGAGGCCTCCCCTTATTGTTAACCAGACACGCCACGAAGGAGGTGCACCTCGCGCTGGGCTGTCTATCCTCAGCGGCGAAGACGAAACAAGGCGAAGCCACTCGCAGCGAGCGCTATTGCAACCGATGGATCTCCCCGCCCCATTTCGCCGGCCCGGATTAACCCTTCTTGTGCTCCAGCTCCGCCCACCGGGCATAAAGCTGATCGACTGCTTTCCGCGCCGCATCCAGCTCCAAGGAAGCGCTATGCAGCCGCGCACCATCGCTCACAATCGCGGAATCCTGCAAAGCCGCCTCCTTCTCGTGGAGCGCCTGCTCGGCCTCCGCGATGCTCTGTTCCATGCTCTCGAGTTCGCGAGCCTCTTTGTAGGACATCTTCTTTCTAGCCGCGGTTGTGGGTGACGTCGGCGCGGCCTCGGCATCCTGCTTCGGCCTCGCGCTCGGCGCAGGAACCTCAGCCAAGTCCCGCTCCGTCTGCTGCGCTTCCTGCCACGCATCCCATTGCGAGTAGTCCGCAAACCGTTCGATGCCGCCCAAGCCGTCGAAACCCAAGACAATGGTCGAGACTCGGTCAAGCATATAGCGGTCATGCGTCACCAAAACCATCGCTCCGCGGAACTCCAGCAAACTCTCTTCGAGTATCTCCAGGGTAGGTATGTCCAGATCGTTCGTCGGCTCGTCCAGCAGCAAAACGTCCGCCGGCTGCAGCATAAGCTGAGCGATCAGCACGCGAGCCCGCTCTCCGCCCGAAAGCTGTCCGACACGCCGGTTCAAATCCTCGCCCGTAAAGAGAAATCGCGCCGCCCACGAAGCCACATGAATCACGCGATCTTGATAAATCACCGCATCGCTATCCGGAGCCAGCGCCCGGCGTAGCAGCAACTCCGGATCAAGCACGCGGTTCTGGTCGAAGTAAACCATGCGCAAAGGATCGGCCTTGCGAATCTTGCCCGCCCCAGGATCCAGATCGCCTCGCAGCAGTCGCAGCAGAGTCGTCTTCCCGCTGCCGTTCGGGCCCACAAGACCCACGCGCATCCCGGACGTCACCGTAAAGTTCAGCTTCTCAAACAGCACGCGGCCACCAATAGCGCCGGTCACGCCATCAAGTTGAATCAGTTGCTTCGTCTGCCGGTTGCTCGGCGAAAAATCAATTTGCGCCGTGCTCACGCTGCTCCGCGCCTTCATCTCCGCAAGCTCGCCGATCATCCTATGCGCTTTGTCGATGCGCGCCTTTGCCTTCGTCGCACGCGCTTTCGGGCCGCGCCGCAGCCATTCAATCTCCGTGTGCACGCGATTCTCTAGCGCTTCCTGACGATTTCGCTGCGCGTGCAGATGTTCTTCTTTAGCCTCCAGAAACGTACTGTAGTTACCCGCAACACGCAGCGCGCCGTCTTCGTACGCGCGATCGATCTCCACCATCTCGTTCGTAACGTTCTCGAGAAAGTATCGATCGTGGCTCACGACAACAGTGGCGAAGTTGGCGCGCTGCAACAGCCGTTCGAGCCATTCGATCCCCGCGAGATCAAGATGGTTCGTCGGCTCGTCGAGCAACAGAATGTCTGGGTTCTGAACCAATGCCTCGGCGATGGCCAACCGCTTTCGCCATCCGCCTGAAAGCGTAGCCGCCGGAATCTCCAGGTCCACAAATCCAGCTCGGCCAAGCGTCTCCGCCGACCGCGCCGCTCGCTCCGATTGCGGCACCGACGCCCGCTCCAGCGCCGCCTCAATCACCCCGCGAATGCTTACACCAGCCGCAAACTCCGAGATCTGCTTGACGTAGCTCAGCCTCGTGCCCTTACGCACGGCCACGTCACCGCTGTCCGGCTTTGTCTTTCCGCACAGCATTTCCAGCAGAGTCGATTTGCCCGAGCCATTCGGGCCAATCACGCCGATGCGGTCCCCTTCGGACACCGTGAACGATATATTCTTGAATAGTGGAGCGACCCCGTATCTCTTCGACAGTCCCTGGGCGCTGATGATAGGCGGCAATTCTCTCGGTCTTCTCCGACTGTTAGTTTAACCTGAGGAACGAGCACACGCACACTCACGACCACAGTCGACGCGTAATCTCGCAAACGGGCGCAGTTTGATCAAAGGCACTTCCTAACTTGACGGTAGTGACGCACCAATTCGATTCAATCGTTCTCGGCGCTGGCGCTGCAGGGCTCTTCTGCGCCGCCGAAGCCGGCAAACGCGGAAGCCGCGTCGCCGTCCTCGAACGCGCCGATCGCATCGGCAAAAAGATCCTCATCTCTGGTGGCGGCCGCTGCAATTTCACGAACATCCATTGCCGCCCCGAAAATTTCATCAGCGCCAATGAACATTTCGCGAAATCCGCGCTCGCCCGCTACACGCCATCCGATTTCATCGCGCTTGTTGAAAAACATCATATTCCTTATCACGAGAAAACCCTGGGCCAACTCTTCTGCGACCGCTCCGCCCAAGACATCACAACGATGCTGGAAACCGAGTGCCGCGATGCCGGAGTCCAAATCTTCCTGAACATCAAAATCCAGGAAGTTCAGCATGTCACCGAGTTCGTGGTGCGCACGGATTCTGCCGAATTTCGCGCTCCAGTCCTGGTCGTTGCAACCGGCGGCCTCTCCATCCCCAAAATCGGCGCAACATCGCAAGGCTACGACTTGGCGCGACAATTCGGCCTGAAGATCGTAAAAACGCGTCCCGCGCTCGTGCCTCTCGTGCTCTCGAAAAAAGAGCAGGGCTTCTACAGTGACCTCGCAGGCGTTTCCGCAGCCGTTATCGCCTCCGCCGATCACCATGCGTTCCGCGAACAAATGCTTTTCACGCACCGGGGCCTAAGCGGCCCGGCGATCCTGCAAATCTCTTCGTACTGGGAAAAAGGAAAGGTACTGCGCATCGATCTTGCTCCCGATCGCAAGGTAACCTCGACGATTCGCGCAGCCAAGGCGCGAAATCTCACTGCCGCCCATGCTGCTTTTCTAGGCGTCCTGCCAAAACGGTTCGCGGAGCGCTGGCTCGATCTGCACGCGCCAAAATCCTGGACGAATCACGACCTGGATCATCTCGAACGCGATCTGCACGAGTGGGTCGTCGTCCCCGCGGATACGGAAGGCTACGAGAAAGCCGAAGTCACCGCCGGAGGCGTCGACACGCATGAGCTCTCCAGCAAAACCATGGAAAGCCGCAAAGTACGCGGACTATTTTTTATCGGCGAAGTTGTCGACGTCACCGGCCATCTCGGCGGCTTCAACTTCCAATGGGCATGGGCTTCCGCCGCCGCTGCTGGGCGAGCTTTGTAAATCACAATGCGGTGCAGCGGGCACTGCAACGGAGATCGCGAAATTAAGAAGCGGCCTCCCTCACGGTTTTGGATACCGGCGAATCTCCCACACCAGGTAAACCAGCACCGCGATGTTGACCACCAGCGCCACAATGTTCGCGACGCCTGCATGACGAACGATCTCGTAAATTTCCAGCGGCAGGAACGAAGCCGTTGAAATGATCGTAAAATATTCCGCCCAGCGTTTCCGGAACGCCAGCCCGGTCCCTTCCGTAAGAAAAAGTGCGGCGTAGATGAACGTTCCTACGCTCAATTCCTTGAGCTTCTTATCATTCACCATCGGCAACTTCTCCAGCAGCCAGTGAATGAGGCGGTTGTGATAATCCACGCGAAACGCGTTGATCCAATGGTCCGCGACCGCGGCCACGTCTTTGTGCAACAAATGCAGCGCACCAAAGCCGAGCGCGATCAACGCGAAGCCCTTCACTAACTTGAAGACTGCGATCAGCATCAATCCGCGAGAGTGTGATTTACCTTTAGCCATTCGTCAGGCGCAACCCCAGTTGATTGTACATGCGAACGTCGCGGCGTTTTGCTCGAGAAGACGACAGTGGGCAACGGCCGTTCTGCCTTGGATACGGAGGCGACAGGTGAGAATGCCTGTCCCACTTCCCACGAGACGGCCAACGAACGCTATTTGTGCGCTGGCAGCAAATCCCAGATGCCGGGATCTTCGGTGCCGAGCACCCAGGAGCAGAACCCCTGCAGGCCGCGGTCCTTCACCAGCGTGTAGCGTTCACGAAATGTGTGCGCGTCGGTGAAGAAAATCCATTCGCGCATATCGGCGCGGTAGAAGTAGAACCACGCGACGCGGTCCGTCGCGTCCCATTCGATATGTCCGCCGTAAGCCTTCGCCAAGTCCATTGCGTCATCCGTGCCGATGTATTCGGCCGAAGGGTTAGGTTTGTCACCAGACTTGTCGCCTGACTTTTCCGGCGTTCCGGCGAACCAGTGATAGCCGTACAGCGGAATCCCCAGCGATAGTTTTTGCGGCGGCACAGATTTCAGCGCGTAGTCCAGGTTGCCTGTCGTCCAACCCCAGCCGGCTACTGGCCCCGGTGCCGTCCAGCGCGTGTGCTGGTCGTACGTCATCAGGCAAATTAAATCGACGGATTGCGCGAGAGCCTTCAAGTCATACGCTCCGCGCCAGTTCTCGTAGATCCACGCCGCGAAGCCGCCTTCGCCGGCGGGAGCGCCCGGAGCGTTGGGCACCGTGGCAATCGTAAGCTGCAACCCTTCGCGGTGGAATGCGGCGGCGGCCTCGCGAACCATGTCCGAGAGCGCGTCGCGATCCGTCCAGTGCACATTTTCAAAATCAAATTTAAAGCCCGTGTAACCGTTTTCTTGGCACGCGTGAATGAGTTGTGCGTACATACTGTTCTTCGCCGTAGCATTCTTCAGCAACTTGCGAAAGTCTTCCTGCGCAAAGTCGCCGTTCGCTACGATGGGCATCACCGGAACGTGATGCTGCTTCGCCGTTTCCAAAACCAGCGGATTCGCGCCGCCGGAGACCAAGCCGTCGGCATCCACGCTGTACCACGCGGGAACCAGCAAATCGATTTTATCCGCATGCGCCAGAAACGAGCGCACGGATTTCGGCTCGCGCGTCATGTAAAAAAGCGATTTTGGTTGCTGCGCACGGACGACGGAGGAAGCAGAAGCGAACGTCGCGACGAAAACGATAAACGTGAGTAAGTGTTTCATGGTGGGCAGTTTAGCTGCCGCAGGCGGCGCAACGCAACGCTCGCTTGCATCGGAACTGGTTCCGGCCCGCAGTTTCAGCGAAACCGCCGCGCAATCGAAGATCGTCCTGGTCGCACTCACACAAGGCCGCGCGTGGCCGCAAATTCTTTCTTCAAACCGCCAAGATCACTCCATTTGAGCTCGACGTCGCTCATCAGTTCGCCGAAGCCCGACAGCGGCGCCGACAGGGCCTTGGCTGGCAAGATTTCTCCTCCCGCGCAGGTCGACAACAAGTGCAAGTAGTTGGTGAGGATGTGCTCGTCGTAAGAGTCAGGCTGCACTAGAAACTTCGGGGGCAGCACTGTGTATGGCTTCAAACCGAATTCTCCCATGACGTGATCGTAAGGCAGCAGCGGCAAGCGCGGCACAACATCCAATTCGTTGGCGATGCGGACCGTGGCCGCCACCAGTTGGTTGTACTTCAAGGCGAACTGCGCATCTCCCGCCTTCGGGCTGGCATAGGTGTAGGAAATCGCGTTGTGGTAAGGCTCGGGCGCGTTCACCGTGATATCCAGCGTTGCCAGCGTGGCCAGCGCGCCTCCCAAACTGTGGCCACACACCGTCATCTTCTCAATCGGTTGATTCCAGGCTAGATTTGGCAGATCGGCAATGAGTCTCGAGCCAGCGGCCGCACCCGTCTTCACAGACATGTACATGTCCGTGAATCCGTCCTCAGTCTCGCCCGCGCTCGCAAGAAACGGGCACGGCTTGTAGGTTCCGAAGTCTGCGTCCAGCACCCATTCTTTGATTCCTTCGGTCCCACGAAACGCGATGACCGCTTCGCCGCTGCCCTGTGCCTGCAAAACCAGCCCAATGGAAACCTGGTTCGCCGAGCGGCCCGGATTGGCGTGCGTGGCAAGATCGTTCGCGTAAATCGTGGTGATAACATCGAACCGCGTTTGCGCGACGCCCAAGCCCGCGGAAACTACTTGTCTAGCTCGGTTCGTGAGATCGCCGGGGTCCGGACGATACGCTTCGTTCACCAATTGTGCGTAGAGGATCGCTTTGTTGAAGTCCATGGAGTTTTTTCTTCCTTCGCTGTATCTTCCGCCGCGAGCCCGATCGTGATTCGGGACCGCGGAGGAAACACTAGAGAACGTCAAGGATATATAACTGTTAGGATAATCGTAGGCAGGGAGAAAGCACAAGTCAATGGGTTAGGGCGGCCAGCCGGCTGAGGTTTCGCTAGTGCCACTTCTTCAGTTCGGGCCAGACTTTTTCCAAAGTGCCGAACTTCGCGCCTCGGCAAATGTAAACGGCAATTTCTTTCTCCAGCGCGTACGGATTGTCGGCCGACGTGCCGACGTATTCCACATGGTCGAACAGTTCTTCGAGGCGCTCCCGACTGTCGTCCAACACAACGAGACAATTTCCGGAGTAGCCGCGCGGTCCCCAGAGCCAGTAGGTCTGGTGTCCGCTGAGCGCGGGCGGCAGACCGTAGCGGCGGCCCAGAAAGTCGATCGCGCCGGCTTGGCCGTAGTCCTGTCCGAAAATGCCGCAGCCGGGCCGCTCTTCCGGCGAGAGCTTCGCGTAACCTTTCGCGGCTTCTGCGACGATTTCTTCCCAGCCGAACTGGTCGGCGTACCATTGCGGCAGCGGTGCCCGCTCGTGGCCGTGCTCCATTACGGGTGGTTTCATCGGGAGATATTTCAGATACGAGAGGAAATTGTCTGGGGAAAGAATCGGCACGACCAACGGTGCAAGGTGCGCGCCGCTAGCAAGCAGAAGGATCACGACGGTTGCTTTCAACCAAACGAGGCGCCGTGGACCTGACTTCACGGCTTCATCATCGGAGGCCGCTATTTTTCTGCCATCGATCGCCGATTCGATGACGACCGCTCCTGCGGCCATAAGCATCGGATAAACTGGCGCAAGATAATAATTCTTGCCGTGCAGAACAAAAAAGACCGTAAAACAAACGAGATAGCACCAGCCGAGCGCGCGATACGGTTTCAGGCTGGGCGAAACAAAAAATGCAATCAGCCCCGCAATCCAGATTGGCGCGGTAAACGGATGAACCAGCAGCGTTTGCTGTAAGAAATATTGTCCCAGCGGAAGGACGACATTGCGGCCGTCTTCGCGGATGTTATGCATTAACTCGACGAAGGGCCAGTGGTTGTGAATATTCCAAAGCAGGTTTGGCAGGAAAATCAGAAACGCGGCGAGACCGCCGAGCCAAATCCACGGATTGAGAAACACGCGGCGCTGCGCGGTGAGCAGCAGGCCGACCGCGATGCCAAAGCCAAAAAGCAAGATCGAATATTTTTCCTCGAGGCCAATTCCCGCGAAGACGCCGAACCACAGCCAGTAGTGCGGGTCATTGCCCTTGATGGCCAGGATGGCGAAGTAGGCGCACGCCATCCATAGATTGGGTTCGAGGCAGTTGGTGCCAAGCAGGCTGCCGTTGGAGAGATATTGCGGCGCAACCAGTACGCATATAGCGCTAAGGAGCACGGCATAGGTGCGGCCGCCCAGCTCACGCGCGATCAACGCCGTTTGCACGACGAGCAGGGAAGAAGCGACCGCCGGAATGAAGCGGATGCTGCGCAGCGAATCTCCCAGGACGGCGCGGCAAACGTGAATCAGGAAGGGAATGAGCGGCGGCTGGTCCACGTAGCCCCATGCGAGGTGATCTCCGCACGCCATGTAATCGAATTCATCGCGGAAATACCCGTACCGATTGTTGAAATAGCAATGGAACAGAAATTTTGCGAACGCGATGAGGATCACGATCAGCATGCCGTTCGCTAGAAAAGACTGAAGTTTCGATTCCGACGCGGGCGTTGGAAGGGAAGTGTCCGTCATTCGTGGCTCGGCAAAAATGGCGCTGGCACTGTGCTCATCTCTTTTTCCGTTTCTTAAGGCAGGGTGAACGCAATGACGTAGTCGCCTTGCTTGGTTCCCAGCTTCCCATGCCCGCCTGCCGCAATCACCACGTATTGTTTGCCGCCGATACTATAGGTCATCGGGGTGGCTTGGCCTCCCGCCGGGAGTTGGTACTTCCAGATTTCCTTGCCGGTTTCCGAATCGAAGGCGCGCAGAAATCCATCCATCGCAGCTGCGGTGAAAACGATGCCGCCTCCTGTGACCATCGGGCCGCCCAGTGTGATCGTGCCGGTGTTCATCCCGGGGATAAAGCTGCCCAGCGGCACATCCCAAACTTTTTTGCCTTCAAACAGATCGACCGCTGCCACCGTTCCCCATGGCGGCGCATTGCAGGGCAGTCCGCTCGGCGCAAGGAGCGGCGTGCGAAACATTGCATACGGCGCGCCGGTTTGCCGTGCGAATTCGCCGTGAAGGCGGTCGGAGTCGGTCGCATTTTTGCGAGCCGCTTCGAGTTCCGGGCGTGGGATGAGCTTCACAAACATGGGCAGGCGGTTTGTGTCGACGTAAAGCAAATGGCGCTGTGGGTCGTATGCCGCGCTGCCCCAGTTCACGCCGCCGACGTTGCTTGGAAACACGAGCGTGCCTTGCAGGCTTGGCGGCGTGAAAATATCTCCAGAGCGCGCCGCTTTGATTTGGTCCGCGCACCATTGCCGCTCCTTGTCGTCCTTGCCCCACGCATCTTCGGGCGACAATTTTTCGGGTACGAGAGAAATCGTCGAAGCGGGCTGCGTCGGCCACGATTCTTCTCCTTCGATGTCGCTCTTAAGCACGGGCCGTTCTTCGACCGGTAGGAGTGGCGCGCCGGTCAGGCGGTTCAGAATGAACACGCGGCCCATCTTTGTGGTGATGGCGATTGCCGGAGTGCCATCTTTCCAGGTGAAGAGCGTCGGCTGCGAGGCAACGTCGTAATCCCAGAGGTCGTGGTGGACGACCTGAAATCCCCACACGAATTCGCCCGTCGAGGCTTTCAGTCCTACGACGGAGTTGGCCCACTTGTTATCGCCTTTGCGAAAGCCGCCGTAATAGTCCGGGCTGGCGCTGCCGGTAGGAATGAAGACCAGATCGCGGTGCGCATCCACAGACAGGGTTGACCACGCATTTCCCGCGCCGGTGCGCGGCGTATTTTGGTAGGCCCACGGAGCGATGGGATCCCACGTCCAGCGCAATTTGCCGGTGCGCGCGTCGAATGCGCGGATGATGCCTCGCTCCAGCGTCACGGCGCGATTGTCGCCTTCCGATGAGCCGGTGATGACCAGATCCTTGTAGATTGCGGGGGCTGAGGTGACCTGATAGTCGCCCGGGTCGCGCATTTTAACGTCAGATGTGAGGTCGACTTCGCCAGCGATGCCGAAATCCGCGCAGGGTTTGCCGGTGAGCCCGTCGAGTGCGATCAGTCGCGCGTCCAGCGTGCCGATAAAAATTCGCAACGCGCAGGGTTTTCCGGATTTGGCGCCTGCTTCGCGCCACGCGGAAACTCCTCGTGACGTCACTTCGGAAAAGCCGTAGGGATGTTC
>DASXMM010000150.1:0-4552 GCA_036495665.1 Candidatus Acidiferrum sp.
CGTGTGATTCCGAGTTTTTGAATTCTCAGCTGGAGGGTGGACCTCTTAATTCCAAGCCGCGCCGCAGCACCCTTGGGACCTGCCACAACCCAATTGCACTCCTTGAGCGCTTGGAGGATCTGCTGGCGTTCTGTCTCCCCCAAAACGTCGCGAAGTGCGCCGTTTGGTTTGGAATTCGGAGCGGCATCCCTTTCTTCCGCGGGATTCGCCCTGGGCAATTTCAGATCTGCAAAATCAAGACGCAGCTCCGAGCCTGTCGAAACAATGACGGCTCGCTCAATTACATTTTGCAGTTCTCGAATGTTTCCCGGCCAATGATAGTGGCTGAGAGCATCTACGGTCGCCGTGGGAATCGTTTCAATCACCTTGTTCATGCGCTTGGAGAACTGTTGTGCGAAGTGCCGCACCAGGAGAGGAATATCACTCTCGCGCTCGCGCAAGGGCGAAACGTAGACGGGGAAAACATTCAGACGGAAGAAGAGATCTGATCGAAACTTCTGCTCACGGACCATAGCTTCCAAATCGCGGTTGGTCGCCGCGATCAACCGCGCGTCCGTCCGGAGGGTGCGTGAGCTTCCCAGCCGCTCGAACTCTCTCTCCTGCAGCACGCGAAGAAGTTTCGTCTGCAATTCGAGAGGAACCTCTCCGATTTCGTCCAAAAAAATCGTGCCGCTGTGGGCCACTTCAAAGCGCCCAATCCGCTGCGCGATCGCTCCTGTGAAGGCGCCCCTCTCGTGACCAAACAGCTCGCTTTCCAGCAAGCCGGTCGGAATGGCCGCGCAATTGAGCTTGACGAAGGGCTTCGCGCGGCGCGGACTCAAGTCATGAATGGCCCGGGCAACGAGTTCTTTTCCGGTGCCCGTCTCTCCGCAAATCAGCACCGTCGAATCGGTCGGGGCGACGGTTTCCACGCGCTTGAGGACTTTCCGCAGCGAGGCGCTGCTTCCTATAATTTGCGCGAAATTCATTTCCGTGCGGATTTCATCTTCCAAATACAGCTTCTCTTTCGAGAGTTGGTCTTTCAGGTCGCGAATCTCGCAATAGGCAAGCGCATTCTCAACAGCGAGAGCAATCTGGTTTGCGATCTGGTCAAGAAAATCGATATCGGCCTGGCTGAAGGCATTTTCCTCGCGGCGGCCGACCGCCAATACACCGAGAGCGTGGTTCCGGCTGATCAACGGCAAAAAGCAGAAAGACTTCAAACCTTCACGAGCGGCGATCTGAACGATTGGCAAATGCAGCCAACCGGTGAAAGGGCTCTCGATTGCCAATGGCTTCATGGTTCGAAATGCCCTGCCGGACGGCGACGCTTCGATAGAGTAAACCAGCTCTTCCTGGAGGAGCCCTTTGCCTTCCGGGAAGTCCACCGCATAAAGTCGGAGGTGCGTGTCATCCGCGTCAGGCAGCGACAAGCCGGCGTAATCGCACTGCATCACGCGCCGGACGTCCTGTGAGATGGCACGCAGCAAATCGCGCAGCTCGAGATTAGAGACAACCTGATTAGTGACATCGAGGAGCAACTGCAATCTCTCGTTGTTGCTACGAAGTTCTTCGGAAGTTTTTTGCAAAGCAGTGAAATTCAGCGAGTTGTCGAATGCCAAGGCAATCTGCTCGGCTACCAGCGACAGGAACCGGACTTCCTCGGAGGAGTAGGCATCCAGTTGTTTGCTGCCGAAGGTGATGGCTCCGAGTTTCCGGTGCGCAGTGGTCAAAGGAAGGATACACATCGAACTGATATCAAACCTTTTGAAGATGGCGTGAACGCACTCATGTTGCGGCTCGATTTGATTCAGGGAAGTTACCAAAGGCTCTTGATGTTCATAGACCCAGGAGGTCAACCTCTCGTCCGTTATCAGCCGCTCGCCCAGAACCACAGCGGATCGGTTTCCCATATCGATAAAACGGTCGTGAGATGTATTGGTGTTTTGATCTCGAATGGAAATGCGGATGCAATTAAACGGGACCACGCGACGCAGTTCGGCGGCGAGCGCGTCAAAAAGCTCTTCCGGGTCGCGGTGTATCCCTACTGCCTGGGAAACGCGAATGAGCGTTTCGTACCGCGTCTCAAGCGGTGAAATGGCAAGTATTTCCGTGTCGTTGTTCACGATCCTAACGTCACCGTAATAGGATGCCCCGCCGGAGGCCGCGGGTACAATTTTCGTGTCCAGGAGACTCTTGAACCAGCATGAAACCGGCATGAGATGAGAACCAACGAATGCATTAATATGGTTCGCCAACGTCCCTTGTTTTCACCACAGGGGGACTGGCGGAATTGATCACGCATTTTTAATGGACCTCAATCGTGAGCCACATTTGTGGGCTACAGTCGCTGAGATAAAAAAATCTTGCGAGCAAACTTTACATGAGCTTTGTGCGAATCAATGATTCAGTTCTGGAAAAAATAATGGGTCGAACGCTCAGCGTATTGGGCGACAGCCTGGGCAGATTCAATTCAGCCGATAGCGCGTTTTTCGTCCAGGTGGATTGCTTGTGTGGTCCGATTCATTGGGAATATTTTCAATAGTTGTTACTCGAGGTGACTAGCGAACGTAGGACCGCCTCTAAAGGTGTATTCCCTCGGAAAGAATTCGCTTCGCTCCCCTCGAAGTCGATCCAGCCTTCGTTGAAGCCGTCAATCATGCGGATGCGAGGCGTGGGGTTCTTCATTCCCTGGGAGCGGAACAGCGTCTCCCACGTATTACGTGGAACAGACTCCGTTCGTACGGGCTGGCCGAGGGCGGCACCAAAACCTGCCGCAATATCGTTCGCGGAGTAGCGCCGAGGTCCTTCGAGTTCAACGATGCGAACTCCCGTCCACGTCTGGTTGAGGAGATCTGTAGCCATTTGCGCGATGTCGGCTGTGGCGATCATCGGGATGGAATGATCGAGAGGCTGCAAGAAGCTCGGGATCGCTCCGCTTCGTGCTGCGTCGACATCCCACTCCGCGTTTTCCATGAACCATGCGGCACGCAGCAGAACGACCGGGACAGAGGTGGTACGCAACATCTCCTCTGTGATTTTCGAGTTATTCAGGAGGTTTGGTTCTGCGACGTGTGCTCCGACCGTGGAGAGAAAGGCGACCCTTCCGGGACGAGTCGCTTCGATAGCACGCTTGATGGCCGCGGCGGCTTCGTGCGTCCGGGGAAAGCCAGGTTCAGGATCGAAGTCGGGCGGCGTCATGAGAAAGACGCCTTCGGTACCTCGGAAGGCCTTGGTCAGAGACGCAGCATCCTCAACGCTGGCGACTGCAATCTCGCAACCTTGAGCGGCCCAGGAATTAGCTTTTGTGACATTTCGCACAACCGCTCGTACGCTGTGCCCCTGTGCAAGAAGATTGCGGGCGACCGCTCCACCTACCTTGCCTGTGATTCCAGTGACTGCAAACATTGGTTTCTCCTCAATCGTTCTCTATGCCGTGGGCCGTGCCACACCGTAATAGATGGATGTTTTACCTCATACGGCTCATGCATAATAGTCATGCACCTTATGCGTATAGAGAAACTTCGACAAGTCGACCTAAACCTCTTGATCATCTTCGCGGTAATCGCCGAGGAGAAGAGTGTCACCAGGGCGGCCTCACGGCTTCTATTGAGCCAGCCGGCTGTCAGCCGCGCTTTGCAGCGCGCGCGCAAGACGCTTCAGGACGATCTTCTCGTTCGTTCGCCGGCCGGATTTGAGCTTACTTTGCGAGGGCGCAAGGTTCTCCAGGAGCTCGAAGAGCTGCTTCCCAAAATAGAAGGCCTGGTTATGCCAAGCCTCTTCGATCCGAAAAGGGAGCGGAGCAATTTCCGCATTTCCGGTCCGGACAATGTTTGCATCGCGCTGCTGCCGCGCTTGTGCCGCCGGTATACTACCGAACGCTACAAGGTCAACTTTGATTTCCTACCCTGGCAGGCTGATGCTGCGGACTTGCTTGAGCGCGGAAAGCTTGACCTCATTCTCCACATTGACGACGGATTGCTGCCCTCTCACTTCAGCTCGGAGAAGCTCTACCGAGAGGATTGGATCTGCGCTGTCGCGCGCCAGAGCAAGTTTGGCGATCGTCTGACACTCAAGCAGTACCTGGCTGCGGAGCACCTTACTGTCACAACGCTTCCCAGCGTGCAGAATATACCGGACAAGCAGCTTGCGGCGTTGGGTGTAAAGCGCCAATCCTCGGTCCGTATGCCCTATTTTGGCGCGGCTCTTAGTTGCCTTCCCGGCACGGAACTCGTCCTGACGCTCACCAGCGGCATGGCGCAAATGGTCAATCGAGATTCCGCTTTGCGCTTGGTGAAGGCGCCGCCTGAATTGCGCCCGTTTCACTTCTTGATGGTTTGGCATCCCAGGCTTACGCCAGACCCGCGCCACGCCTGGCTTCGCGAGGCTATGCGCCATGCTGCTCATCCTGCAAGTCCTCCATTTCACCGGGAATTGCCACGTCCTCTGCGGACCGCCGCTGCCAAACGACGGCCCTGACAAGTGCAATCGAGCAACCAAAGCGACAGCGCTGAATACATCGCAATTGCTACAACGGCAAAACGGGAGATGACCGGCGCGGTCGAAGGGAACG
>DASXMM010000151.1:0-10363 GCA_036495665.1 Candidatus Acidiferrum sp.
AGGTTCAAGATTCTTGCGCCGGGAAATTCTCTGCGAAAGAGAGTGGCGTACAGCCTGGCGATCGCGCGCCTGATCCTGGTGCCGGTGATTTTGCTGGCGGTCTATTATCTCTTTGAAATGGGCTGGATCGTGGACCGCATCGTCAATGTGGACGCCCCGGCAGCGACCCTGGCTCAGCAAGCCTCGATCGAAACTTCGGAAGCCCGCCGGAACGAACGAAATTATTTGCTGCTGCACGATCCAGCCTATCTGGCAGCGAATCGCGATGCACTGGCGAAAACACGCCAGATTGTGAGCCAGATCCAGGATCTTGAGCCGCAAGACTTTGCTGAAACACAAAAAGCCCTCGAAGCACTCGGAGTTTACGAGCAACGATTTGGCGCGGCCGTTTCCGCCACGTCACAGTCCGGACAAGGTGACGCTGATCGTATTCAAGCGGTGGTCCGCGCGTATGAAACGGATTTGAACGATCTGCTGCGAGGGGCGAAGTTGAAGAGGCGCGAGCAGTTGATCGAAGAGCTGCGCAATCGCGTCGGCTCGTTTGACGCGCAAATCTCGCAGACCGTCCAGGAGGGCAACCCATCGCTCGCGCCCGTCACTGCCGAATTGCAGAGCTCCATGCAGCAGGTGCTGGAGACGCTGGCGCAGCTGGAGACAGAAAACTGGAAGCGCGTGGAAAGCGATCACCGGGAAGCGCGCCGCCTGCTTCATCAGGCGGAATGGGCGCTCAGCGTCGTCTCCGCGATCACCCTGCTCTTCAGCATCTGGGTGAGTTTTATCTTGCCGCGACAAGTAGTTAAACCACTGGTCACTTTGCGCGAGGCCGTCGATCACGCCGCAGAAGGACATAGCGCGATTGATTTTGACATTGAGGGGCGCGGCGAAGTGGCGGAGTTGGCAAGAAGCGTGCAAAATCTTATCGCGCGTTTGCAGCCGAATGCGCCCGCCGAGGAACAAGCGCCTTCTTCGTAGGGCCTTATTTCCCGGATGTCGAAGTCGTTTCACGAGTTCGTACAAAAACTCTCGCCCCTCGCAAAAAGACTGCACACCCAGCCGCTCATCCCGCTCGCGAAAGCGAATATCGTCGCGGTCCATGAAAAATCCCTGAATTCTGTCATTGGAGAGGAAACTGTTCCGTAGCAGCTGACTGGTTGACCCGCCGAGCCACCGCAATGGTCGCCCGCCCAAGCACGTGTGCAATCTGCGTGTCTCCCAATCGCGAAGCGTCATATTCAAACGACAAATGGTTCTTGCTCTCATCGAAGCGGAAGCGCCGTAGCCCGTAGGTGTTGGAAAACTCGCCGAGGTGCCGCAGTTGATCCTGCGTGAGCGGGGATTGCAATTCATAAGTAATTTCCACGAGTGTCATGCTCGGGATTATACCAGCACGCGCAACCGAAGGGCGGCATCGATGCGCGCGCCACTTGACAGTCTATAGGGGGTAGGGGTATATATACGGGTGGAGGGTATATGCTGGCGAATGGTCCGAAGCAGGTTCAGGGCGGCGCGCCACGTAGCGCCACAGGTCGCGGCGGTTCAAAAGGACATGAACCGCTGCCCATGGCTAACTGTGCCTGCGCATCGGCGGCCACCGGACGCAAGGCCGCCGGGGTCGACCCCGCGCTGAAAGACGCCAATCGAAAGCGCCTGCGCCGCATCGAAGGCCAGATCCGCGGGTTGCAAAAAATGGTCGAAGAAGACCGCTATTGCCCGGACATCATCATGCAGGCGGCCTCTGTGCAGGAAGCGCTGCGCGGCGTGGCGCGGAACCTGATGAAGAACCATCTGCATCATTGCGCGGCCAAGGCGCTGGAAAGCGGGAAAAAAGAGGAAGCCGCGGCGATGTACGACGAACTGCTCGAATTGATCTACGCGCACCTGCGATAGGCCTGTCCGCGCTAAACGAAAGGAAGCCGTCCCATGAGTTCGCAGAACGCAGCACTCCCGATCCTGCAGGAACCCGCCAAGCAAAGGGATCCGGTTTGCGGAATGATGGTGGTTCCCGACAAAGCGGCCGCCAAGGCGGAGCACGACGGAAAGACCTACTTCTTCTGTTCGAAGGGCTGTGCGGAACGATTCCGCCGTGAGCCGCAAAAATTCCTCAACTCGCCTGGCACGGCGGGCATGGGACAGGGCGAGTCGATGCCATTCCACAGCGCAACGGATCCCTCGCAATCTGCTCATCCTCAAGCGACGCCGGTGCAGCAAGGCGTTCGTTACACCTGTCCGATGCATCCGCAAATCATTCAGATCGGCCCGGGAAGCTGCCCGATTTGTGGCATGGCGCTGGAGCCGGTCGACGCCTTTGCCGAAGTCGAAGCCGATCCCGAATACGATTCGATGCTTCGCCGATTCTGGGTGAGCGTGGCGCTCTCGCTTCCGGTCCTGCTGCTCGCGATGTTCGGCGATGCGCTTAAGCTGCCCATCTCATCTATCGAGCGGAACTGGATTGAATTCGCGCTCTCGACGCCTGTAGTTCTTTGGGGCGGCTGGCCATTTTTCCAGCGCTTCTGGTCGTCGCTTATCCATCGCAGCCCCAACATGTTCACGCTCATCGCGCTGGGTACAGGCGCCGCTTATCTCGACAGTGTCGCGGCAACCCTTTTCCCTCAAATCTTTCCAGTGTCCTTCCGCGACGCGCACGGCGCAGTGGCAACTTATTTTGAGGCCGCCGCGGTCATCACTACGTTGGTCTTGCTCGGACAGGTGCTAGAGCTGCGTGCACGCCAACAAACCAGCAGCGCCATTCGCTCGTTGCTCAATTTGGCGCCGAAGCGAGCGCACCTGCTTGCATCCGATGGCGCGGAAAAAGACATCTCGCTCGATGTCGTAAAACCAGGCGACCAGCTTCGCGTGCGCCCGGGCGAAAGCATTCCGGTCGATGGTGTGATCCTTGAAGGTGCCAGCGCAGTCGACGAATCGATGGTCACCGGCGAATCCATGCCCGTTGAGAAATCCGCGAGCGACAAAGTCACCGGCGGCACGCTCAACACGAACGGAAGCTTTGTGATGCGCGCCGAGCGCGTGGGCAACGAAACATTCCTGGCCCAAATCGTGAAATTCGTCAGCGAAGCCCAGCGCAGCCGCGCGCCGATGCAGCGCCTCGCGGACAAAGTGGCGGGCTACTTCGTTCCCGCAGTGATCGTGGCCGCAGTCCTTGCGTTTGCGGGCTGGCTCTTACTCGGTCCCGAGCCCCGCTTCGCACACGCGCTCATCGCCGCGGTCGCGGTGTTGATCATCGCGTGCCCGTGCGCTCTCGGACTTGCAACGCCCATGTCCATTATGGTTGCCGTCGGCCGCGGCGCACGCGCGGGCGTCCTCGTGCGAAACGCCGAAGCACTCGAAACACTCGCCAAAGTCGACACGCTTGTCATCGACAAAACTGGCACCCTCAGCGAAGGCAAGCCGCAACTGACACGTGTCGAAGTCTTCGAAAGAGCTGGTCTTACAGGGGACGCGTTGCTTTCCCTGGCCGCGAGTGTAGAGCGTTCCAGCGAACATCCATTGGCGCGCGCAATTGTGAGGGCAACTGAAGGAAAAAAATTGTCTCTGGCACCTGCTACCGATTTTCTCGCAACCTCGGGCGGAGGTGTCGAAGCGCGCGTACTGAACAATAGCGTTCTTGTTGGCACGGCGGCCTTCTTGAAAGGCCGGGGAATTGATCTGCCGATCGATCAAAATCCGCCCGTTCCTGCCGCGGCTTCCTCGTCGGCCACAACCGTCTATCTGGCGATCGACGGAAGGGCCGCAGGAGTCTTTTTTCTGAGCGACCAGATCAAGCCGTCCACCCCAGAGGCTATTCGCGCGCTGCGCGAGGAAGGCATTCGCATCGTTATGCTGACCGGCGATACAAAAGCGGCCGCGGAATCCATAGCGAAGCAACTCGCCATCGACGAAGTCCGAGCGCAAGTGCTGCCTCAACAAAAAGCCGAGATCGTTCAACAACTTCGCAGGGTAGGCCGCATCGTGGCCATGGCAGGCGATGGCGCCAACGACGCCCCCGCACTAGCCGCCGCACACGTTGGCATCGCGATGGCCACGGGCACTGATGTGGCGATCGAAAGCGCCGGAATCACGCTCGTAAAAGGTGACCTGCGTGGCATCGTTCGAGCGCGCAAACTAAGCCGCGCCGCCATCGGCAACATCAAACAAAACTTGGCGTTCGCTTTCCTTTACAACGCGCTCGGCATCCCCATCGCAGCAGGCGTTTTCTATCCAATTTTCGGCTGGCTTCTCAGTCCCATGCTGGCCAGCGCCGCGATGAGCTTCAGTTCGGTGTCGGTTATCGCCAACGCGCTGCGCCTGCGCAAAGCTCCGCTCTGAAGTAGGCAGACATTCTTGTCTGTCTCTCGGTTGCTGGTTAGAAGTCTACTGAGCGTTGAAGAATCCTGCAGAACATAGGGTTGGACCTCGACGAAGAAAAGCGGCCGCGCGGCTGCCGCACTCCAAACTGCTGAAAGCGAGTTTTAGCTTTGCCCGAGCAGGGAATCGAAGTACGCCAGCATTTCAGGCGAATCCCATTCCTGGAAGCTGATGATCTTGCGGGCGATCTTGCCGTTGCGGTCGATAATGTAGGTGTCTGGGTACATGGTCGTACCATAGGATTCGGCGATCGGGGAGCGATTGTTTTTCGTTTGCGGATCGCGGTAGGTCTGGAAAATGACGCGGTTGTCTTGCAGGAATTTTTCGTAGACGGCGGGGTCTTCATCGGCGGCGACGCCCAGTACCACGCCATTGCGCGAAGCAATATATTTCTGAAGCCGGTTAAGCGAGGGAGTCTCCTCAATACACGGCGGGCACCACGTAGCCCAGAAGTTCAATACCACGATCTTACCGCGGAAATCGGAGAGATGCGCCGGCTTGCCGTCCAACTGCATGGCGAAGTCTTGTGCGCGCTTTCCGGCGATGGACGCCTCGCCATGCCGGTAGCTCGGCAACGCGAATAACACAATAATAGCCAGGAAGGCTAGCAAGCCTCCCCAAGCCATGATCTTCGGCCCGATTCTCATCGAGTGATATACTAACGTATCCGCATGGGATCGGAAACCGGTCCCTGTCCCCTGACTTTACGGTGACCCACACAACGCCCAACTCGAGTTCGGCCTTGGCCGCCGCACCGCCGTCCGTCACTGCGATCGTCCCGGCGAGAGACGAAGAAGCGGTCATTGCCTCGTGCGTTGAATCGCTGGCGTCGCAGCCGGAAATCGCCGAAATCCTCGTCGTCAACGATCAATCGGCCGATAAAACCGCGGAAATCGTGCGCGGCCTGATGCTCAGAATTCCCCGCCTCCGCCTCCTCGAAACTCAGGACGTCCCGTCCGGTTGGGTTGGAAAGAACAATGCCGTCTTCCTTGGCGCAAAAGAAGCGAAAAGCCCGTGGCTGCTTTTCACCGACGCTGACGCCGAGCTGCAACCCGGCGCCGTCGGCCGCGCGCTGCAAATCGCTCAAGAGAGAGGCGCCGCGTTAATCTCGTTTTCTCCCGAGCAAGTCACCGAAACATGGTACGAAAAAGCGCTGATCCCGTTTGTCTACAGCCGGCTTGCAAAATATTTTTCCTACGATGACGTAAATAATCCCGCTTCACCCGCCGCCGCTGCCAACGGCCAGTTCCTGATGATCCAGGGCGATGCTTACGATGCGATCGGCGGCCACGCGAGCGTCGCGGGCGACGTGCTCGAAGACGTCGCCATCGCCAAGCGCGCCAAAGCCGCCGGCTTTCGGCTGTGGTTCGGCTCAGGGCAGGGAATTGTGCGTGCGCGCATGTATCGCTCGTTCCGTGCCATGTGGCAAGGCTGGAAAAAGAATCTTTACCTGCTCGTCGGCGGCACGCCGCGCGCGGTATTCAGCGAGCTGGAGTCCACGATTCCGTGGATTCCTCTGGTGCTCATTCTTGCGGGAATCAAAATTCACTTCGTCGTTCTTCTGGGCGTCTGCTTCCTGCTGCTCCGTCAGTTGACCTACGGATTGGAGCTTTCCCGTAACCAATACCCCTTTAAATTCATCAATTATTACGTGCCTGCGGTGGGCTTATACGTAGGTGTGCTCTGGGCCTCCTATCGGAGCCACGCCAAGGGGAAGGTCGAATGGAAAGGGCGGGAAGTTCCAGTCTCGCTTCCCGGCGCGCCCCGATAGGCGAAACGACAACCCAAAACCATGGTCCTGCTGACCCGAAAAATCGAATTCGCCGCTTCGCACCTCTACAACAATCCGGATTTCTCGCCGGAAGAGAATCGCCGCGTCTTCGGCAAATGCAATAATCCGCATGGACACGGGCACAACTACACGCTCGAAGTAACTGTGGCGGGCGAGCCCGACCCCGTTACGGGCATGGTCCTTGACCTAAAAGACTTGAAAGAAATTCTCGAGCGCGAAGTGATGCAGCGAATGGACCATCGTTTTCTAAACTACGAAGTGCCCGAACTCGCCGGCAAGATCCCGACATGCGAAAACATTGCGCATATCATCTGGAATTTGCTCGAGCCGCAGATCAAGCAAGGGAAGCTGCACCGTGTGCGGCTGTACGAGACTCCCGATCTTTTTGCGGACTGCTATCGCAACGGCGCCGGGGGCGCGAAGCTCTCGTGAACGCTGGTACACAACGTGGCGAAGTGAAGATCGAACTCGGCCGGCGCTATCGCTTCGCCGCGTCGCACCGTCTGCACAACCCAACGCTGAGCGAAGAAGATAACACCCGTCTCTACGGCAAGTGCAACAACCCGTACGGACACGGCCACAATTACGTGCTGGAAGTCCTTGTTTCGGGCGAAGTCGACCCCGCCACAGGAATGATCGCAAACCTCACTGACCTCGACGGTTTTGTCGAGCGCGCAGTGCTCGATCCCTTCGACCACAAATCGCTCAATGAAGACGTTGCCGCGTTTTACGACACGGTGCCAACGACGGAAAATCTCTGTGTCGAGATTTTCAAACGGCTCAAGTCCTTTCCCAAGGCGAATCTCGAACGCGTCCGCATTCAGGAAACGTCCAACAACAGTTTCGAGTACGCCGGAGATAATCCAGAAGGATTCGAGAGGTAACACTCATGGCCAAACCAACCGAAGAAATAATGCTAAACGAAGAGAAGCCGCTCGATGCGCGTAGGATCGCGTGTCACATGCGCGAAATCATCAAGCTGATCGGCGAAGACCCGAATCGCGAAGGCCTGCGCAAAACGCCGGAACGTTACGAAAAGGCGTTGAAGTTTCTCACCAGCGGTTATCTGCAAAACGCGGAAAACATTCTAAATGGCGCCACGTTTAGCGTCGCCTACGACGAAATGGTGGTGGTGAAGGACATCGAATTCTTCAGCCTCTGTGAACATCATATTCTGCCGTTTTTTGGCAGGTGTCACGTTGCGTATCTCCCCAACAAGCGCGTCATTGGCCTCAGCAAAGTCGCGCGGCTCGTCAACATGTTCGCGCGCCGCCTGCAAATCCAGGAGCGGCTTACCAGCCAAATCGCATCAGCCATCGAAGAAAAAATCAGCCCTGAGGGCGTCGGCGTGGTTATCGAAGCCCGCCACCTCTGCATGCAGATGCGGGGCGTCGAAAAGCAATGCGGCCAGGCGGTCACCAGCGCGATGCTCGGCGGCTTCCGCCACAACAAGCAAACGCGAGACGAATTCCTCGCGCTGATCCGCACTAACAAATAACCGCAATTCTCTTCGCGCATCGAAGATGCTGGCAGTAGAAGAGGATTAAACCAGATGATCACCCGCAGACTCGGTTCCGCTGGTCCCGTGGTTTCCGCGATTGGCCTCGGCTGTATGGGTATGTCCGGCATGTACGGCCCCGCCGACGAAGCCGAATCGATCGCGACCATTCACGAAGCCATCGGACGGGGCATCGATTTGCTCGATACCGGCGACTTTTACGGCATGGGCCATAACGAGATGTTGATCGGCCGCGCGGTTCAAGGCCGTCGCGATCGTGTTCTGCTGTCCGTGAAATTCGGAGCGATGCGGGCACCGAACGGCGCGTTCATCGGCGTCGACGCGCGGCCGGTGGCCGTCAAAAATTTTCTTTCCTACACGCTGCGCCGGCTTGGCGTCGATTACATCGATATCTATCGGCCGGCTCGCGTCGATCCAAACGTTCCCATCGAAGACACGGTTGGAGCTATCGCCGAGCTCGTCAAAGCAGGGTATGTTCGCCACATCGGCCTCTCGGAAGCGGGAGCGGAGACCATTCGCCGCGCCAACGCCGTCCATCCGATTGTTGATGTGCAGCTCGAGTATTCCCTGGTCTCGCGGAGCATCGAATCGGAAATCCTACCGGTTCTTAACGAACTCGGGATCGCAGCAACTGCTTACGGTGTACTCTCTCGTGGGTTGCTCACGTCTTCCAGTACCGGCGGCCCTGGCGACTTTCGCGCGCATCTTCCGCGGTTTACCGGCGAAAATCTGGTCAATAATCAGAAACTTGTCGAGGCGCTGCGTTCCATCGCCGCCGAACACAACGCTAGTCCGGTGCAACTCGCAACCGCGTGGGTGCTTGCGCAGGGAGAGAACATCGTTCCGCTACTCGGTTCTCGTCGGCGTGAACAGTTGAGGGACGTGCTCGGCGCGCTTGATCTAACGCTCTCTTCGGAGGATCTGCGTCGTATCGCGGACGCAGTCCCGGCAAGTCAGGTTGCAGGCACGCGATACGATGCCGGACAGATGCGCATGTTGGATAGCGAGCGCGCTGCGAAGGCAGCAAGCTGAGTATTCGCTAGCTCGCCGCTCTCCGTCCGACGCGCGAACAAGTGGCTCGCAAAAAAACGGGCTCTTCGCACGCGGGGGAGAGCCCGAATAGGTGGCCTCCCTAGAAAGTTCAACTCTACTTCTTGGCAATCTCTACTGACGCTTGCGTCGTCTCCCACTGCATCTTCAGAGCGCATCCGCCGCCGGTCTTGTCAAACTCGATCGTAAAGTTTTCGACAGGCGCCGACGTTTTGGAGGCCTTCATATCCACGCGCACCAAATCCTCCGACGGACCAGGATAAGCCGTGCCCCACTCACCCGTTTTTTTGCTGATCACGAGCGTCCACTTGTTCTGGTCGGGTACCGTAAAGATTGTGTAATTACCAGCGGGCACATCCTGGCCGCCCACCTTCAAGTCCGCAGTGGTCACAAATGTCGTTGCTTCGTTCGCACCTGCGCGCCACACCTTCCCGTATGGCACCAAGCCTCCAAAGATTTTCCGGCCATTCATCCGCGGGCTCGAGTAATCTACCGCAACGGTTTTTCCATCTGGCAGCGTGCACGACGCTGTCGCCGGCGGACTAGGACGCTTACTCTTGTCCGATTGGCAAGACCCCTGCGCTGCCAGAAAACTCAAGCTAAGACAAAGCCCACCAATCACTGCGATTCGCTTTTCCATCTCTTATTCCCCCTTCGTTCTCTCTCCACTCACAGCAAACATTCAACCCAATTTGCCCCTGCAACGCAACTCCCAACGGTGCGAACCGCAAGAATCCGCCCGTTCCGTATGTTTACATTCCTTTACACTCAAAACACATCTGTGTTAGCCTGAGTAAGTCGAAGAGAAGAGGAAAAAATTCAGGGGACGACGGAGAGGGGCACTTGAGCACAGCCAAAGCGGTGTTGATCGAACAGTTCCGGCGGGAAGTGAAGGATACTGGCTCACCGGAGGTCCAGATTGCACTTTTGAGCGAGCGAATCAGCTACCTCACAACGCATCTCAAGTCCCACGTTAAAGACCATGCATCCCGGCGCGGTTTGATCATGATGGTCAATAAGCGCCGCCGCCTGCTGGACTATTTGAACCGTCGTGACCCGGATCGGTACCGCGAGATTGTTGAACGCCTTAGCCTGCGCAAGTAGCTGCCCTACATTTCAACCTTTTACCGGGCAGAAGCCTCTGCGTTTTCACGCACGGACAGCTTCAGTACGAAGTCTGTTTGTCGGTTCAACGTTTGGTTGGGCTGGCAGTGAAATCGTCAGGCCCCCAGCTGCAGTTTAGCCGGGGTTTCTCGTGGTCGCGTCCGGTTTGCTTTGTAAGTCTCCTATCGTATTTCTCGCCTCTTTTCTTCTCTGGGGTTATCCAGGCCAGGCATTTGCCGACCGACTCGAAGCAGGGAAGTAGTTTGACGCCGCATACGCGGCCTTCGCTCCTGCACGGTTGTCACTCCTGTGGACGCTCTGAAAATGCTCCGGTTCGGCCGGGGCCAAAGGAAATGAACACTTATGTCTGAAAATGCGCACATTCCCGCACCACACCAAGTCACGGTTGAGGTTGGCGGACGCAGTTTAATTCTCGAAACTGGAAAGATTGCCAAGCAGGCAAACGGCGCAATTACCGCGCGTTACGGTGACACTGTCGTGCTCACCACGGCTTGCATGTCGCCCACGGCCAATGA
>DASXMM010000152.1:0-16854 GCA_036495665.1 Candidatus Acidiferrum sp.
GCAAACGCGTAGTCCACCAGATACGCCACCAGAATCCCGATTGTTATCGCCAGCTGGAACAAGGAAACCTGCCAGCCGCGCGCCTGCGGGGGCGCCACCTCCGAGATGTACACCGGCACGGTAGTCGAAGCCAGCCCAATCCCCAGCCCCACGATGGTCCGCCCGATCAGCAGCACGGTGAACGATCCCGCAAACGCGCAAATCAACGCGCCAAGAATGAAAATCGCCGACGTCAGCATCAACGTAACGCGCCGCCCGAGCGCATCCGAAAGTCGCCCGCCACCCAGCGCCGCCGTCGCCGCCCCAACAAGCACCATGCCCACAACCAGCTCTTCGGGAAACGTCGAAAGCGAAAACTGCTGCTTGATAAAAATCACCGCGCCGGAAATCGCAGCCGTGTCGTAGCCAAAGAGCAAACCTCCCACAGCCGCAAAGATTGCGGCCAGAATCACGAACCCGCTGCTCGCCGCCTGCACATTCCCGGCTGCGCCCTGCGCATTCTTCTCTAGTTCTGATCGCATCGCTATTCTCCTGTTGCTGCTCCCAGTCGCACGGATTGGAGGTCTACCACCACGTTTCTGTCTGCACGCCATACGTGAACCCGCTGGTCCGGTCCTCGAATGGGATTCCGCCGACCATGCCACGGAATCCGTTGGACCAATTCGCGTAAGTCAGAAACACACGCAACACGGGTCGGCTGAAGAACTTGCGGCCCGCTCCGATTTCCGGCGCGATCGTGAACTTGCGCAGCCACCCGTCGAAATTGGCATTGGCGCCGCCTTGTGCCGTGGCGAAACCCTCGGTGTGATCGAAACCGCCTTCCAACGCCAGCGACAGATACCTGGTGAAAAAGAATACCGGCCGCGCCCCGAACGAGGCCCAGTCGTTAAAGCCGTGGCCTGGCATGCCGTCGCGCTGCCGCTGGAAAACAAAAATCGGCATGATCGCGAAGCGGTCGTTGGGCTGAACGAGGAGCTGCTCGACGAGCAGCAATCGTTCAGAGCTTTTCAGGAATGGGCTTGGATTGTCGATGGACGTGCTGAAATTGCTGGCCGCGCCTTTGCCGTACTCGATGCCAAACATGTTAAACCCGCCGTGCAATTCGAGCCGCTGTTGGCGGATACCAACCGCGTAGCCATCCGTCGTTGGAATGATCGCGCCGGCGGTCGGAGTCCCGGGCTGCGCGCCGATGCTCTGCACGGTTCCCCCTCTTGCCACCGCGTAGTCAAACCAAACGGCGAACCTTCCGAAGGGACCCTTCAAGTCGTAAAGGCGCGCGTCGATGTTGCTCTTGGCATAGTTGCCGTACTGCGTGACGACGTCCGGGCGCGCGCCTGCCAGGTAAGCCACGGCCATTTTGCCAACGCGCAGGTTCCAATCCTCGACACCGCCGCCATAACCGCTCATGTCCAGAGGATAAAAATCGTTGATCTCGATGTGCTGGCGGCGGTAGTAGCGCTCGCCGGCCCAGAACTTGGCGTCGGGCTGGAAATCCCAAACGTTGCCAGCCTGCACGAAAGCTTCGCGCAAGCGGAATTGATCGTTGCCCACACCGTTGGGGAAATTTGCGTAGCTCGCGGAGTTCGTAGTGTTCGCCTCGATCATTACCTCTGTCCGCATCCAGGCCTTGTCCGAAGCATGATTCGGGTTTAGCCAGTTGTTGACGAAAATAAACTCGCCGTAGGTTTCCGCTTCGTTTCCCAGGCGGTATTTCGCATCAGCTCCAGGAGCCTGGAAAGCGACCTGCTGGCCGCCCTCGCTGTTGAGGCCGAAGCCGGAGCGCAAATAGCCGTGGAATTCAAAGCTCTTCACTTGTTCCTGCAGCTGCGCAATCTTCGTTTCCGCCTCATTCAGAAGGTCGTATGTGGGTTCCGAAGGTATCTGGCCCTGGAACTTTGCGCCTACGTCGTTCGACTGGCCGAGCACGGCGTTCTTGGCCGCTTGCTGCGCGGCCAGCTCCACCGCAGAGATCGTTCCTTGCTTCGCTTTTTCGGCGGCTTCCTTTTCTTCTTTCTCTTTTTCCTGCTGTTTTTGGATTTGTTGTTCGAGCAGCGTCATGCGTTGCTGCATGTCGCGAGTCGTTACTTCGTATTGCTGCTTGAGTTGCTCGAGTTGCTTCTGCAAATCGTCCGTTTGCGTAGCTGCGCCAGGAGCCTGAGGAGCGGGCTGAGAAGGTTGCTGCGCCACAGCCGATACAGTACCGGCGGCGAGCAACAGCGCGATCCGTGCGGCGTTCCTGATGGATTGAGGCATTTATGCGGTCGCGGACCCTGCGTTCAGCACAAACTTCTCGATGGCCTTTGCGAATCCCTCGTTTTCGTTCGAGTCCGTCACGAACGTGGCGGAAGCTTGTACTTCCTTGCTGGCATTCCCCATTGCGATGCTCGCGCCGCTCTTCTTGAACATGAGGACGTCATTTGGCATGTCGCCGAGCGTTGCGATCTGTTCGGGCGGAACCTTCAGCAGCCTGGACATGGAGAGCACGACTTCGCCCTTGTTCGCCTGAGGATGCGTCACGTCGAGGTAATAAGGCTGCGAGCGAGCGGCGGAAATGTGTGAGCCTCCGGCTACCTGAACGTCTTTCTCGCATTTCGCCACGCCTTCGAGGTCGTCGCTGACTCCCACAATCTTCGCAACCTGGCCGAGAAGGCCATCAAACGTCTTCACCACTTTCGGTGGAAACTTCACGGTCCACTGCTCACGCGCAACATGAGGTGCATTCACATCGCGCACGAACCAGCCAGTAGCGGTGTAAATCCAGACGTCCAAATTGTGCTTCTGGATGACGTCGATCACCTGCTCCGGCATTCCCGCAGGCAGAAACTTCTGATCGACGACAGTCGTAAGGTCCGGCTGAATCAACACGCCGCCATTGAACGCCGCCAGCGGTTGTGTGAGTTTCAGCGGCTCGATGAGCATGGCCATGCCGAGCGGCGGCCGTCCGCTGGTGATGCTGAAAAGGATTCCGGCGTCGTGCAGCCGGAGGACGGAATCGGCGGCACGCTTCGTCAGGATCTTTTCCTGCGTGACGAGCGTTCCATCGACGTCGGCAATCACCAGCTTGATTGGCTGCGAAGGACGAGCATTGTTCGGTGCCATCTTTCACCTCGTTCTTTCTTTTGTTCGTTCATTTCTTTACAGGCGAGATGATGCGCTATTGTTCCTGATAGTTCCACAACAAGCCGCCGTCGACGAAGACCGTGGTCCCCGTGACGTAGTCGGAGTCCACGGAAGCGAGGAAGCTGGCGATGCCGGCTACGTCTTCCGGTTTCCCGAGTCTTCCCAGCGGAATATTTTCCAGCAGCTCTTTCAGCTTCACCGGATCGTTCAGGAGTTTTGTGTTGATAGGAGTTTCGATCGCGCCGGGAGCAATCGAGTTGATGGTGATCTTGCTGGGCGCAAGCTCGATGGCCAGGTTGCGCGTGAGCATCTTGACGCCTCCTTTGCTGGCGCAATACGAAGCAAAGTGCGGGAACGGAAGTTCTTCGTGGACCGAGCTGATATTGATAATTTTTCCTGGCCGGCCCGTTTGCCGGAGATGACGCACAACCGCTTGTGTCACGAAAAACATGCCTGTCAGATTGACTTTCAGGACGGCGTCCCAATCCTCTTCGGTGACGTCCCAGAAGTCGGCGCGCTTTTCGAGACCGGCGTTGTTGATGAGGATGTCGATTTTGCCGAGGGCCGAAACGGCTTGTTCGATGAATCTCCGGCCGTCGCCGACGATGCCGACGTCGGCTTGAAATGCCGCGGCTCGGCGCTGCGTCGCGGTGATGGCATTGACCACTTCATCCGCGCCTTGTTTGTTTTTGCGATAGCAGATGGCGACGTCAGCACCGTCCTGTGCGAGACGCTGAGCGATGGCACGTCCGATCCCCTGATCGCCACCTGTTACGGCAGCCACTTTGCCCGTCAATCGATTTGGCAAGACTCCTCCTAGCGGCTCCTCTCCTCGGGAAAGAAGCCCAATGCATTTTTTCAACGACTTCGTAAGCTCTCATGCCAGCGCGACTCGTTCCTGTTTGGTTGAGTCGCGCTGAGTTCGCGTACCGCGAATTTATGCCAAGGCTTGTTTCACGGCTGCATGCAATTTTTCGAGACCGGCTTTCACGTCCTTGTCGATGTGGACGCGCAAAGCTCGGCGGCCACGTTCAGCGAGCACCGAAAAATCTCCGCGCGCTTGCGCGGCTTTGACTACACCGAACGTGTATCGCTGGCCGGGGACGGCGAGATCGTTGGCGTCGTCACAGGTGATTTGCAGGAAAACGCCAGAGTTGGGGCCGCCTTTGTAGGCTTGGCCGGTGGAGTGCAGAAAGCGCGGACCGAAACCGAGAACGGTGGCGACTTTTTTTGTGTCGCGGACGAGGTGGCGAGTGGCCTGAAGAGCGGCTTCGTTTTCAGCGTTCATGGTGATGTAGCCAAGCAGAGCAAAATAATCGCCGGCACCTGCGCGGGCCAGATGCGTTTTGAGGACCTCGGCAAGGGACTTTCCGTTCTTGAGGGCTTCGGCGTTTCTTGGATCGGCGTAGAGTTTGACGCCTTCACCCTCGAAGAACGGCGTTTCCGGCGGCAGCTTTCCGGCGGTTTCGTATTCGCTGGTGAGTTTGCGCGTTTCGATTTTGCTGGCTTCGACGTCGGGCTGGTTGAACGCGTTGATGCCGATGATGGAGCCGGCGACAGCGGTCGCGATCTCCCAACGGAAAAATTCTTCGCCGAGAGCGTAGATGTCCTGCACGGCCATGCGAACGACGGGCTGGCCAGCTATTTGGAGCAGGTCGACGGCGGCGTCTTGTTCACGGTCGGGCGCGGATTCGAGGCGGAGATAGGCGAAGACCCGGTCGTTTCCATAATTCTCTGGTTTTGCGAGGTGTTCGCGGTCCACGGGGATAATCCCCTTCCCAATTTTTCCGGTGGACTCGGCGAGAAGCTGTTCGAGCCACGCGCCTAGATCGGAGATGCCGGGAGAAGAAATGATGGTGACCTTGTCGCGGCCCTGAGTTGCCGCAGTTCCAAGGATCGCGCCGAGCACAACCCCGGGATTTTCCGGTGCGGACACCGTAGCGGCGCACGCATGGACCATTTCTTCGGTGCGGTTGAGGAATTTGGGAATGTCGATACCCATCGCGGCGCCTGGGACCATGCCGAAATTGGAAAGTGCGGAGTAACGCCCGCCGATGCTGGGGACGCCGAAGAAAATGTGGCGGAAATGATCGTTTTCGGCGACGTGCTGCATCTTTGAGCCGGGATCAGTGATGGCGATGAAGCGATTTCCGGCTTCTTTTTCACCGACAGCGTCTTTTGCGCGTGCGAAGAAATATTGTTTGTAGATGTTGGGCTCGAGCGTGCCACCGGATTTGCTGGAGACAACGAAGAGCGTGCTCTTCAGATCGATTTTCCCTTCGATGGCTTTGATTTGCGCGGGATCGGTGGAATCGAGAACGTGGAGTTCGGGAGCGCCTTCGATTTTTCCGAAAGTGAGGCGGAGGACTTCGGGACAGAGGCTGGAGCCGCCAATGCCGAGAAGCAGGATATGTTTGAAGCCAGCCTGTTTCACTTCGGCGGCGAGCGAAGTCAGATGCTCGATGTGGGCAAGCTGGTCATCGGTGACGTCCAGCCAGCCGAGCCAGTGATTTTCGTCGGTGTTGGTCCAGAGAGAGGCATCGGCGCGCCAGAGGCGCCGGACTTTGTCGTTTTTTGCCCAATCGGTGAGCGCGGCGTCCACCGCAGCGGAAAGCTTCGGCGGCAGCGAATACGAAATGGAATTGATTCTGACGCCCGCGTCAGTGGATTTTCTTGCGCCGGTGGCTGCGAGGAGTTGTGCGAAGGCTTCGTTGAATTGGCGCAGGCCATCTTCGAGGAGTTTGTCAGTGACGGCTTTCATGGAAATGCCGGCTTTCTCGAGGGATTCCATGGTGTCGGCTGCGTTTTCAACGTCTTCCGTGAGGCTTGCGCGGAGGCGGCCGTGATCGCGGAAGGCGTTGAAGGTCGCGGGCGGAATCGTGTTGACGGTGGACGGGCCGATGAGTTCTTCGACGTAGAGCACGTCGCGATAGTTTGGATTTTTTGTGCTTGTGCTGGCCCACAAGAGCCGCTGGGGTTGTGCACCTTTGCTGGCGAGAGCCTTCCAGGGTTCAGCGGCGTAGAGTTCGGCGAAACGGTGATAGGCGAGCTTGGCGTTGGCAATGGCGACTCTGCCGAGAAGGCCGCTGAGACGCGCGCGTTTCGCGGGATCGGTTGCCGTTTTCAGCTGGCTGGTGATTTGGGCGTCGATGGCAGAGTCGATGCGGCTGACGAAGAAACTGGCGACGCTGGCGATGCGGCTGACATCCGCGCCGGAGGCTGCGCGCGCCGTGAGACCTTCGATGTAAGCGTTGGCGACTTGCTCGTAGGCGTCGCGGGAAAAAAGCAGGGTGACATTGACGTTGATGCCCTCGCTAATGAGTTGACGAATCGCGGGGATGCCTTCGGGCGTGGCGGGAACTTTCACCATCAGGTTCGGGCGGTCGACGGCTTTCCAGAGGCGGCGTGCTTCTTGCAGAGTGCCGGCGGTATCGTGCGAGAGGAGCGGGGAGACTTCGAGGCTGACATAGCCGTCGTGAAATTTGCTTTCGTCGTAGACGGGCCGGAGGATGTCGGCGGCATCCTGCACATCCTTGATGGCGATTTTTTCGTAGAGCGCTTTGGCATCGAGTGCGGCCGCCTCGGGACTTTCGATCACCGACGTGTAATCGGTGCTGCCGACGATGGCTTTTTCGAAGATGGACGGGTTTGAGGTGACGCCGCGGAGACCGTCTTCGAGAACCAGGCGATGCAACTCGCCGCTGGTGATCAAACTGCGGCGAATGTAGTCGAGCCAAACCGACTGGCCAAATGCGGACAGTGCTCTGAGCGGATTCGGACCTTTGGAAATACCAAGTGCTGCGGTTGTCATATGTTTATTGCCCTTTCTTTATCAGATAAATTTAATCGGAACTGCACAAACTCTTGGACACAGTGCGATCCCGTCAGGCATGCAAACTGCGCGGCCGTTGCGCTGCGAGTCCCGCCGCCTGGAGATAGCGATTAATTTTTTCCACGTATTGCGCGACAGCAGTACGCGTTTGATCCTCCGACCAGCCGAGATGCTTTGCCAGAATCGAACCGACGACTGGCGCGGCTTGCTGGGAAGCTCGCCAACTGAAAAACTCGAGGCCGGTACGGCGCGCCAGGACGTCGTCGATGGTGACTGCCATGTCTTGAACGGCTTGGACGATTTCGGCCCGAATGGGGGCGCAATCCGGAACGATGCGCTTGGCGAGTTCGGGATCTTTCTTGGCGATCGCCAGAATTTCGGGCGCGTTCGTCCCAAATCTGGAGACCAGGTGTTTCGCAGTTTGCTCGGAAATGTGGTAATCGCGGGCCAGGTTCATCCAGTAGACGGGCGTGAAGCCAGTGGCGCCGGTCAGCGGGCGATTGCGCGTTAGCGTTGGAGTGACGGGCAAGCCGACAGATTTTTGCACGGCGTCGATGGTGTCCTGGGCCATGGCGCGATGCGTAGTCCACTTTCCGCCCATGATGCTGATCAGACCGCTTTGCGGATCGATCTCGAGTTCGTCGTCGCGTGAGAGTTTTTTTGTGTCGGCTGCGCCGCTGCGGCTGACAAGCGGGCGCGCGCCCGCAAAGCCGCTGACGATCTGGTCTGGCGTGACGGGCTTTTCCAGATATTGGTTGAGCTGGCGGAGGATGAAATCGACTTCGTCTTTCGTGACGCAGAGCTCGTCGTCAGGGCCAACTTCTTTTTCCGTGGTGCCGACGAGGAGACGGCCCATCCAGGGCAAGGCGAAGAGCACCCGGCCGTCTTCGGTTTTGGGGACGAGCATGGCGTCTTCGCTGGGAAGCACATCGAGCGGGAGAAGGATGTGGCTGCCCTTGCTGAGGCGCATACGGTGAGGGATTCCAGGCGTGGCGAGATTGCGAACGGTGTCGGCGAGCGGGCCGGTGGAATTCACAAAAGCGCGGGCGCGGATAACGGATTTCTGGTGCGAGAAGTGATCTTCGACTTCGGCGGCGGTGATTTTGCCGTCTGAGGATTTCTGAAATGCCGTTACGCGAAGATAGTTGCAGGCATCGCCGCCGGATTCCCAGAAAGTTTTTATTAATGCGATGTTGTAGGCGGCGTCGTTGAATTGGCCGTCGGCGTAGGCGATGGAACCGACGAGATCGTCTTTTTTGAGGGTGGGCATGCGGCGCAGGGTTTCCTCGCGGGAGAGGAAATGGCTGGGGAAAATGCTGGTTTCGCCGGCGATCCAGTCGTAGAGCTTGAGGCCGATGTCGTAATAGCCGGCGTCGAGCCAATGGAAGCACGGGATAAGAAATTCGAGGCTGCGGGAAAGATAGGGGCCGTTTTTCAGCATGAGGATGCGCTCGTGCAGAGCGCGATCGACGACGTGATATTCGGCGGGGTCGAGTTCCTTGACGGCTTCTTCGAGATAGCGAACGCCGCCGTGAATGATTTTTGTGGATTTGCTGGAGGTAGCGCCGGCAAAGTCTTGGGCTTCGACGAGGACGGTCTTGAGGCCGCGGAGTTCGGCGTCGAGAGCGCAGCCTGCGCCCGTGGCGCCGCCGCCGATCACGCACACGTCAAACGATTGGCTCTGGATGCGGGACAGCGTCTCCGCGCGGGTTCTCATAGGATTCCCTGTGCGCGATGCGGACTGCGACACACGAGTGCCGTGGACTTGGATGCGCTTACGAGCACGGCGATACCGAAAATCTTCTCAGGTCCATTGCGGTAGCTTCCCAACTTGCGAAAATTTTGTATTGGCTTGCTTAGAACCAACCGCTATCGGGACGTGGCTCCCGCAGCGGATTCGAGGATGGGAAGAGCAACGCGGATGCCAATTGGCGGTGGGAAGGTTGTGGCAAATTACTGAAAGCGAAGGGCATACGTGGAGCGCGTTGGACGCTCACGGGGCATTCTGCGTGGTCGCGTCACGAAGTCGACGTTAGCGTCAAACGCCCGCCAAGGCTAGGATGGCGAGCGACGGGCGGGTTTTTTGATAGGCCGCGGCGGGGTCGTTTTCTTGCTGAAAACAGGAAAGATGGCGGGTTCGCGGGCGAGCGGGCTCGATGGGCATTCAGATGCTTCGTCGAACGATGATTTTAAAAAGGGAGATTGCCCGTGAACTGTGCAAGGACATCAGCAAATCGCCACGAAGGGCCGCGCGTGGCGGCAAGAGGAGATCGTTCGAGTTTCTCGAGAGAGAGGCACAAAAATGCGCGGCGCAGCGCGGAGCGGGCTGGCGACGGCCGGAGTGATGTTGATGGATCGATCGCGACGCGGCAGGCGAGGCGCGAGTGGGAAACGCTGCAGGAGTTGATTCTGAGTTCGCGGCGGAAATTCGTGGGGTTGGCATATTCCGTTCTGCAGAATCATGAAGACGCCGAAGATGCCGTGCAGGATGCGCTGGTCTCGGCGTTTCGGCATTTGCGCGGATTTGAAGGACGGTCGGCGCTGACGACGTGGTTCACCCGGATCGTTTTGAACGCGGCTTTGATGATCCGGCGGAAGCGTAAGCCGGGGCGGGTGGAATCGCTGCCGGAGGCGGGGACGACGGATGAAATCTCCTGGGTTGAGAGGATTCCGGACGAGCATCCTGATCCCGAAGCGATGTTTGCGGAGAAAGAGACGCTGGAGTCGATCGATATTTTGCTGGGGAAAATGAGCCCGATTCTGCGGCAGGCGTTCGTTTTGACGTACTACGAAGAAATTTCGAATGAAGAGGGCGGGGCGTTGTTGGGCATTAGCTCGGGAACGTTCAAGTCCAGAGTGTTTCGCGCGAGGCAGGATTTGCTGAATCAGTGCGCAGCGTGAGTTCGTGGCGCCGATTCGCTGGGCGGCGCTGCCGTTTTCCGTGCGAGAGGGTGATTTTGCATTTGCTGGGGCGCGGCCGGCGACGGTCGGTGAGGCTATAGGTGTGGTCTCACACGCGCGGTGACGCGGATTCGATAGGCACAGCACGGCGAGTCAGGAAGAGCGGTTCGACGCTCAATTTTCCACGTTCAATTAGTTCGACGGTCAGTTGGACGATTCTCCCGCGACTTGCGGTCCTGACGGTAGGACGTAGGGACCGTGGTCGATGATCAAGACCCGCTTGCCGTAAACTTTCACATCCACCTGGGTTTCATCGCGAAGAGGAAGCCAGAATTCGTCGACCTTCTGGTATTCGCGAACAAAATCTGCCTGGTTGACCCAGAAAGAGAGTTTTTTGGCTGGGCGGCCTTCGATCTTTACCACAGCGAAATCGTGGCTCTCGATCCAGACTTTTCCTTCGAACAGGTATTTGTCTTTACGGCGCGGCGTGACCTGAAGGACGAAGCAGTGGTAAGGACCGACATCTTCCTGGCCGGAAAAATGGAATTCGTAATTGGCTGGAGTTAGAGCGCTGTCCTGATGCTCTTTGCCCTTGGACGATTCGCTTTCGCTGTCCATCAAGCGGTCAAACACCAAGTGGCGGACGATGCCCGAACCTTTCTCGGAGGTCTTTTCGAACTTTTTCACGTCGGGGGCGCGATACTCCATGCGGACGACGGTCTGTGCGGCGACCTTTCCTTCGCGGGTGCGGATTTCGTAGGTGCGCGTGACGGCGTAGCTCTGGAGAAGCTCGTTGCGGCGTTTGTTTTCGGCCAGGACTCTTGAAACGATCTCGTTCGCGGCCGTGTCAGCGAGGGGCGCGGAATTCGTGGCAGGTGCGGCGTCGCTAGCCGCGGTGAAATCTGTCTGTTGTGCCTCGGCAGGCGCAGACGCGAAATGAGCCGTCAGAGCCAGCAAGAGCGCAGCAGAACGCGCCGCGCTGATCGAGAGACTTTTCATGACACCGGGCTCCTTCACACTTGTTAGATGCACTCGAAGCCCTCACAGAGAAGGCTAATTCACGACGCTCAAGAGAAAAGCCGCTTTCCGTTGTTCGAATCCCACGAGTTCGCCGAAGTGCGGCGACGTAGCGTTGTTAAAGACCTGAATGAAATTTCCATGATTCGTTATGTTAAGCACGTAAATGCCCAGACGAAACTTGCGCCCGCCGCCGTGGTTGAGGATGGGCATGCGGAAATCGCGGTAGACCTGGGCATCAACGGAAAAAAATGTCGGGAAGCGCTGGCTGTTCGGCGTGCCGACGTAATTCTGGTTCTCGTCAACTTTGGAGTAGGGGAAGCCGGTGTGAACGTCGAGGACCGGGCCGAGAATTATTTCATACGGAAGACGGAAGCGGCCCCAGACAACGACGCGCTGCGGAACGTCGGAGGGGCGAACACCATAGGCGTTGGGACGGATGACAGGTTCTTCGAACGGAATGTATAGATCGCCCAGTGTGTTGAGATCGCCGCGCGAACGGCTCCAGACGTAAGAAACATTGAGCTCGCTGTTTCTGACTGGGTGAAACCTGAGCGTGGCTTCGGCCTCGTTGTAGTTTTCCCCGCCGGTATTGGAGAGACCCAAAATTCCCGGTGTCGAAGCGGCGCCAAAGACGGGGGTTTGCAGAATGGGATTGATCACAAAGAGATCGCTCGTGGTGCTGTGTAGATAACTCAGCTTTAGTACGGCGCCGCTCCAGAGCGTGCGGTCTATTTCGGCGCTGCTTACAAAGCTGCGGGCACTGCTGTTCGGAGAGTGGAGAATCCTGGAAGCCAGAGGCCCACTTCCGTTCGCGATGTAAGCGTTCTGGAACGCGACTTGGCTTTGGATGATCTGGCCGGTCGGGTCGTATTCGGTCACGACACGAATCGGATTCCCGGCAAAATCGGCGGCCAGAAGCGGAACAGCTGCGTAGAAGAGGCCCGTGCCCGCGCGAAGAATAGTTTTGTGATCTTTTCCAGGCGAATACCCAATGCCAAAGCGTGGCGCGAAGGCTGCTGAGCGTCCGATGGTTTCGCTGGTGACTCTGGCGCCGACGTCTATGGCCAAGTGATCGTTGGGCATCCAGTGATCGGTGACAAACTCCTCCGCGTCCGTAATCGACGCGTTCATGAGGCCGGCGCCTTCGAATCCGATTTGCTGGGCGAGAGTTCCGTCCTCGCGGAGAAGATTCACGTCGTGTGAAAAGCTCGTTCCGCTGAAGGAACGATGCGTAACATTGGAGCCGATTTTAGTTTCGTGCCGGCCGAGAAACTTCCAGCTTGCAAACTGAAATGTGGGAGCGGCTTCGAGTTGGCCTGAGGAGCGAGTCCATGAATTAAAGTAATTGCCTCCCCAGGATTCGGGCGTCAACAGCATCGTTTCGTCGCCTTGCCCGTGGGCGTTGCTATCGAAACGCGTATAGGTCAGCCCCAAGTGGAAGAGCGCACCCGATGCGAGACTGTACACGTCCGACAGGCTGACCGATTCGCCTGTGCGGTCGTAATCCGAAGAAGCAGTCTGCGGGAGCAACGGGTTGATGTTCGCGAATTGTGTTCTTTGCGGAAAGACGTTCAGCGTTAGCGTCAAAACCTGCCGGGGCGAGAGGATCGCTTGCAGCGTGCTGAAGGACGTGAAGCCCTGCCTCTTGATTTCGTCGAACGGCCAGGGGAGGCCGCGGATCGGATCGCGAATGACGTCATACTCAAAGACTTCCGAGAAACTCACTTTGTCTTTCAGGATCGGGCCGCCGAAGGCCACGCGCGGTGTGGCGCGCGCGACGCCGACAAAATGATCGTTTTTCCCGCGCAGGCTGACATTCAGATCGCGCAAGTTGAATCGCCAGTTTTCCGGTGGCGGGACCGTTTCCACTTCAGTCAGAGCCCCGGAGAATCCACCGTTTTCCGCGCTGTAAGGCGTTTTAACGACTTGCACCGACTGCACCGCATCGAGCGGAACCGGAATCGAAAACGAACCTGTAACGGGATCGGTCATCTTCGAATCGTTTACCTGAAGCATGGACTGATCTTCGCCCGAGCCGCGGAAAGTTAGCTTTCCATCGGACGTTCGAACCACACCTGGTGTGAGCGGCAAGGCTTGTTTGAAGTTCGCTTCGGTGAGCGGCAAACTTTCGAGCTGCTTTTCACTGAGCTTCGGAGTGGTGGAATACGTGGGCGACACGGTCTCGGCTAGCTCCTTCACTTCCACTTTTTCGGTGACGGCGGTCAATTTCAGGGAGATGTTTTGGACGACGTCGGTCGTGCCCTGCACGTGAATTGTCGCTGTGAACGGCTCGAAACCTTCGGCCTGAAGCTGAAGAATGTATTCGCCGTCGGGAACATCCTTAAACTCGTAGTTCCCTGCTGAATCTGTGGCGATGGTCAGCGAGGGAGAACCATTCGCCGAAGGCTTTAGCTCCAGCAGAAGTCCCTCGGCCGTCGAAGTCTCTTGTGACGGGTTGATGATCGAAACATTGCCTTTGACCGAGGCACGCTTCGGGGGCGCTTCCTGTGCGCGAACACGCGACGAGAGAACGAGTATGGTTGCCAGCATAAGGCAGAGCGCGGAGAGAAACGACCGCGAGATCGTGGGCCGCGCTGCGAATTTATAAGACGAGCTCATGCGCATGGATCCGCAGGCGATTCGGCATTGCCGGTTAGGCCGTAAGAAACTCTCGATCTCTTGAATTGCATTCAGGCTTCCATTCCGTTCGTCACGCAGGCAACGCTCCGCCCGTAAGAGCGACGCAAGTAATTGGATTTACAGGTATTCGATAAATGTTCGAAGTTTGGAACGCCATCCACTCCAAACTTCATCGAGAAGCTGACAGCGTATTGACGGCAACGTCAAACGCTTGCCGGTTGCGACCCGGCCTAACGGAAAGGTCTCGCGACACCACGCCGATACAGACGCATTAAATTCTTGCGGGTGTCTGGTATGGGTGACGGATCGGACGGAGACGGGGGAAATAAAAACCCGCGAAATAGGAAGCCCATAGGCCCCCATTGCGTTTTTCTCCGCCAAAAGAGTTGGCACGTTCGCCACCTCGTTTTTAACTTGGATGCAGGACCCTGAAGAGTGGGCACAATGTTTTCGGGAAAAACGAAGTTCCGCGCCGGGGACGCCTGAATAAATACTTTGTAAATTTTCTTGTGCCACTTGGCCCAAGTCGTGCATCGAAGGGGCGAATGGTGACTGGCGAAACCACAATTCGCCGGCCCGCTGACGCGCCATCCCCGCTACTAGGATGGCCGAACTTCTTGGGAGGTGGTATGTCCGACCTGCATCAGTTCCCTACTCTACCGAGCCAGCCATTTCGGCTCGACGTTCCTCTTCACGAACTTTTGCAACAACAGTCACAACAGCCTTCACAAGAACCGCCGCGTCATCCGGCGACGTTGACGAAGGCCCAGACGTTGCCGACCCCTATTTTTCCTCAACACCCGGAATTGTTTCACGATCTTGATGAGGCCGATATTTCCGCGCATCAAACCGTCCTCGACACCGGCAAACGGCATTGGCCTCCCTCCAAGATTCTGAAAACGATGCGGGGCTGGATGTTTCCGTATTTCAAATCCCGCATTTTGCCGGGCGAGTTTCAACCGATCATCGCGTACCTCTTCACGGAATGGAAATGCAACCTGGATTGCCACTACTGCTGGTCGTACGACAACCGCATCAAAGGCATGACAGAAGACACTGCGAGGCGCGCCATTGACTGGTTGGAAGGCACTCCCTGCCGCGTACTCGCGCCGACGGGAGGCGAACCGCTGCTTCGGCCGGACTTCGTTCATAAAGTGATCTACTACGCGGCGAAAAAGGACTTCTGGGTCTACCTGGCGACAAATGCGCGGCTTTTGCGGCCTGAAGTTACAGATCGGCTCGCCGACGCGGGCATCGCTACCATCAACTTCGCAGTCGACACAATCAAGGAAAGGCCGGGTCTGCCGAAAGCGTTCGAGCATGTAAGCTCGAACTTCGATTACCTCGTGCGGCGGCAATACCGCTACGGCTACACGATGTTTTTCAATACGAACATTTGCCGCACCAACATTGAGGACGTCAAGCGGCTCGCCACCATCGCTCACGACAACGGCATCTCCATCACCTTCCACATTAACGAAGCGCCGATGATGGAACAGGGACACTTCAAGCATCTTCACGAAAACGATACGTACATCCGCCCGGAAGACTTTCCGATGGTCGACGAACTGTTGGACTGGCTCATCGACAAGCAGCGCCAGGGCTGGAAGATGGTCGATTCGATTCCGCGCCTGCAAAACATGAAGGGCTTTATGCGCGGCGTCGGCGAGCATTGGGGATGCCGCGCCGGACAGAACTGGCTGATCATCCGCACCAACGGAACGCTGGCTCCGTGCTTTCCGCTTTACAACGCGGGATACGACTGGGGCACCGTCGGCAACCAGAAATTTGACGTCCAGCAACTCGCCGAAATGAAAAAAGGCTGCGAGCCGAATTGTTTTTCGACGCTCGGTTACAACGTCGCCTACTGCTACAGCGCGGCCCGCGTGATGAAGTGGCTCATGAAGCAGGCGATGCACGGCTTTCAGGGTGTCACCGGCAGCTTCGAATAATTTTCGGGCGCCAGAGAGCGGCTGCCGCAGGAGCTAGAGGATACGGATGTCTGAACTCGCAATCGTCTCGCAAGGACCGCAGCGGCGTGCGCTGGAAGTTTCGTTCGAGAGCTATAAACGCAGCCAGTCTGCTCTCGCTCGATACAAGCTCTATCCGCTGACGGTCTTCTACACGCTCTACGCAGCGCTGGTGTTCATTTTAGCGGCCTCGAGGGAGCATCCGTGGATCGCGGTGGCCTTCTTCGCGTCGGGCTCGGTGACGTGGACGCTTGTCGAATATCTTTTTCACCGCTTCGTCCTCCACGGGCGCTTTCCTCCCGGCACCGGGTTCATACGTAAGTTTCTGCACGAGCGGCTCGATCCTCTTCACTGGGATCATCACAAGCGGCCACTCGACGGCAACCACATCAGCGGCCAACTAAAAGATATTTTGCCGCTCTTTTTCGTTGCGGCACCGGTCAGTTTTCTGTTTCCTGTTTACACTGCGCCGGTGCTGTTGGCTGGCGTGGTGCAAAGCTACGTCTCGGAAGAGTGGCTGCACTACTCGCTGCACTTTTCCAATTCCAGGTTTCCGCTATTCCGCCGCCTCAAGAAATATCATCTGTACCATCACAGTCCCCGCGGGCTCGATAAGGGCTACGGAATCACAACGCGTTTTTGGGACGGTATTTTCGACACGCGATTTCCGCAATCGGTGCGCCGCTCGCTCAGTAAGAATTGAGTCGATATGAAACATGATGGCTATGCTCTCGTCACAGGCGCTTCGCGCGGTTTGGGAATGGCATTTGCGCGCGAACTTGCGCAACGCAATTACAATTTGGTGCTTGTAGCGCGCTCCCAAGAGTCGCTCGCGGCCTTCGCGTCGGAACTGCGACAAACCAACGGAATTTCGGTCGTCGACATCGCCACCGACTTATCTTCCGCGGGTGCCGGTCAGGTGCTTGCCGAACAAATCGCCAGCGAGAAACTGCCCATCGAGCTGCTCGTCAACAACGCGGGCTTCGGCCTGCGCGGGGAGTTTCGCGCTCTTTCGCTGCAACGCCAACTCGAGATGCTGCAACTCAACAATCAAGCCGTCGTTGAGCTGACTTACTCGCTCCTGCCGGCGATGTTGGAGCGCCCCCAAAAAGGCATCATCAATATTTCATCGACAGGGGGCTTTCAGCCGATTCCTTTCGCGGCGGCTTATTCCGCAACCAAAGCATTCCTGACGACGTTTTCACTGGCTCTCGAACAAGAATTGCGCAGCTCGGGCGTTACCGTCGTGACGGTATGTCCTGGGCGGCTCATCAAAAATCAGAACGGCCATTCCGCGCAGCCCGCGCGAGGACAATGGGCTGGCGTTGTGCAGAGTTCCGAAGACGTCGTGAGCGACGCCTTGCGTGTCCT
>DASXMM010000153.1:0-2846 GCA_036495665.1 Candidatus Acidiferrum sp.
CACGCCCGCGTAGGAGAGCCGGGTACTGGACGTGGCGACCCATGCAGCTACCGCGGTCATGATGGCGAAGAGCACGGTGAATCCGGTTATGGAATCGATCTCGGGGAGAATAAAAATCTGGGCTCCAATCCCGGCGATGACGCCGCCAAGGACGAAACCGGCAAGGCGCAGGACCTGCTTCTGGCGAGAGGATCCGATGGAGGTAAGGGCGGTGAGGACGCAGGTGGTGATCGAGGTGGAGAGGTTGTGCCAGTCCAGCGACAAATAGAACACGTAGCAGAGCATTGAGGCCAGCGTTCCGCCAAGGATGAAGCGGAGGTGCTCGGGATTAGAGAAGGCGTCGATGACGAAGATGCGGCTGGTTCCGGGTGGGTCTTCAAGTGGTTCGAGCCTCGGATCGGCGGCATGCTCGTCGCTGAAGACGGAGGACATCAGCGACACCATCGATTCAATCTCCGATAAGAACGGAGTGTCGGGGCTGGGCCTTGGTTCCAGGGTTGCCTCGCAGGGTTTCCCGTGGGTGCGAAGACAAACGCGAATATCAGCGAGGGTGCGCTGGAGGCGCGCGGCGCGCTCTTGATTCCCTTCCGGCAGGGCTGTAAAGCCGTTGGCGATAGCGGCAGCGAAATCAATCGAGCGCGCTACGAGAGCCACCAGTGTGGCCATGCGGGCGCGATAGAGCTGTGTGTAGTTGGCGCGGGCGACATGGCGGCTAAGAGCACCGGCTCCCACGATAGCGAATTGTCCAAGGCCGGCTTGTGTGGCTGGCGAAACCGGCCGGCCGGCGGCGTAATCTGCCATGAGCTGCTCGATGAGTGCCAAACGGCTGTCGAGGCCTTCTGAGAACTCATCGCGCCTACGCACCGCGTAGAAGGCAATCTCGACGCCCAGCGTTACGAGTGCGCCGAGGGACGTGCCGGCGACCTGCCAGAGAGTAAGTTCGACGTTTCTTCCTGCAGGGCCGGGCAGATACCAGATGCCAACAACATTGGCAATAACAATCGCGAGCGCGGTCGCCATGGCGAAATTGGTGAGGCAGCGGAGCAGAAAGAACGCGACAAAGAGGCTGCAACCGATCCACAGGAAGTGCGTTTCCGGAGGCGAGGCGAGCAGACGGGCGCCGACCGGGATGAAGAGTGCTCCTATGACGAACGCGGAGATGAAAAATACGGCCGAACGAGCGGTTGAGACGAGATTCTCGCGCGAAAAAAGGAAAGCGGTGAGCGCACCGACGTAGCCTCCGGGAATGCGGAAGGTGACGATCAGGATCATGGTCAACGTGGCAGAGATGACCATACGCGCCACGAGCGCACCGCGGCCGGGATAGGGCGCGAGTTCCTTCTTCAGGAAATCAGGAAACCAATCGGTGAAGCGTTCGGCATGTGGGATATGAATGGGCTGGGAGGCCATGTCTGTTTCCAGGATTCACGACTTAGAGGCCCACTGCAATGAAAAGCGGGGTTTTCGGAAACTTCTTACCTCCAGACGGTCGAGTTGCGCCGAAGTTGCCGCAAAGCGGAGTTTTCATCACTTCCGGTTCGCTCGTGACTCGCACGAAGCCCGCACAATTGGGATCTCCGCTCTCCCAAAAAGCTCGATGAGCAGTTCGGCGAGGATGGGCGAAGCGGCCCTTGCGGCTTCTCTCCGCCGCGACGCACCCCGTCCCTTGTGTCCCGGCCCTTCTGTCTCCTCCCTTGTGTCCGGCTGCCACATCTTCCCTCGTTGGTGCCGCGTAGCAAATTCGTTTTTGTAACGGAAAGCGTCAGATTTTGGTCTATAAAAACCCTGTACGGTCTGGAGTCATCATGTCCTCGCAAGCGTTGCCGGCACCCGGTGAAGAGCTTTTTCACTACCTTTTTGCGCAAGCATCACTGGGAATCGCAGTGGAAGATCTCGAAGGCAAGATCTTACTTGCCAACCCAGTGCTTTGCTCCATGTTTGGATACCGGGAGGACGAGCTGTGCGGGATGCATTGTTCCGACTTCGCCAATCCCGAGGATTCCGAAGACGACTTGGCCCTCTTTCAACAGCTCTGTGCGGGTGCCATCGACCGGTACTCGCTGGAAAAGCGCTATGTGAGAAAAGACGGGGTTCAGATTTGGGGACGTCTGAACGTATCCCTATGGAGAGACGTGGATGGGGAGCCCCCGCTCGTTTTTGCCTTTGTGGAGGACATCACGGACCGCAAACTATCTGAATTGGCGCTCGCAAGCCTGAGCCGCAGGTTGATTGACGCTCAGGAGCGGGAACGTCTCCGGATCAGCAGAGAGCTCCACGACGACATCGGTCAACGCGTCGCGCTGTTGACCCTCGAGTTACAACAACTCCTGGAAGACCCCTCCGAAGCCCGCGGCGTCGACGAACTCCGGCAGCAGGCTGCCGAAATAGGGGCAGATATCCAGTCCTTGTCGCATGAGTTGCATTCAGCCAAACTGCAGATTCTTGGGATTGCTGCAGCTGCGAAAAGCTTCTGTCAGGAATTCGAGACGCAGCAAAAAGTGCAGATTGATTTCCGAACCGACGATCTGCCTGCCGTTTTGCCGCCCGACATCTCTCTTTGCTTCTTCCGAATTCTGCAAGAATCCCTTCGCAATGCCGCCAAACATAGTAGCGTTCGCCACTTCGAGGTGCGACTCTGGGGAACGTCCAGTGAGATTCATCTCACGGTCAGCGATTCTGGCGTGGGCTTTGACCGTGAATCCGCAAAGGCGAGCCCGGGGCTTGGCCTCATCAGCATGGAGGAGCGACTGAGAATGCTGAACGGAACATTTTCAATCGAGTCGCGACCGCAGCACGGTACCACGATCCACGCTCGTGTTCCTTTCAGTTCAGGAAAGGATTCTCTC
>DASXMM010000154.1:0-5200 GCA_036495665.1 Candidatus Acidiferrum sp.
GGTTGGGGGTTGAGTCACCTTTGCTGGGGAGTCGGTTGGGGATGGAGTGGGTTGCGGCGGGGGTGCTGGCGGGCATGGTGAGGCGGTTGGAGTTGGTGCGGGAGTTGGGGACGGAGTGGCGGCCAGGGCTCGTGGCTGGGCGGGCTCGGGTTTGCTTGGAGGTGGCACCGGTTGTTCGGACGCGGGTTCGGCTTGGGGTTCGGGTGGGAAGAGGCGGTCGTGGTTGGAGGTGATGCCGGAGCGGACGGATTTGCGGAGGGCGTCTTGGCCGAAGGCGTCTTTGAATTCGGATTGGGCGAGGTGAATGGATTGGAGGAGGGTTTGAGCGAGGTAGGCTACGGTGCGGGCGGTGCGGGGTTTGATGTCGCCGCGGACTACGGCGGGGATTAGGCGGGCAACGGCGGAGCTGACGTCGTTGGCGGAGACGTAGTGGCCGGAGAAGAAGGCGGTGAGGTCTTTGGCGAGTTTGTCGGCGATGGCGGCGCGGGCTTCTTTTTGGGCGTGGTAGTGGCAGAAGTGCGAAGACCCATCCTCAGAAGACGACGGTGAGGCACCCGCGCGGGGAGTGCCCCTTGATTCTCGGGGTAAACGGCAACGGCGGCCATCGGCGTACGTGAAGATACAGAGTGACACGCGGTCCTTTGGACTTAGCGAGGACATTGAAATTCTCCTTAGAGTTGAGTTTTGAGAATACGGAACAAAAAAAGAGCACAGGCTGAAGCCTGTGCCACTGAAAAGAAAAACGCCGGCGGGACGCCGGCGCTACAAAGATGGGCCCAAAAACAGAAACGCCTCGCAAGAGCGAGGCGCAACACTAACCAAGAGAATTGTACCACGAGGGTAAGAAAGGTCAAAGTAAAAACTTCAGGCCCAAAAAAGAAAGGTCAAGACCCGCAGCCTTTGCACAGATCGCAAAGGGATGCGGGACGCGCCGCAGTGGTGCGACATCACGGGTGCGCCGGCGGGTGCTCCACCAGGTGGCGCACCCGCCAGCAAAGCAGCTTACTGTGGATAAGTTGACGGAATTGTGGCGCTCACTTTCAGGACGTCAAACGAGCCCAGGCCAGTGACGTAGTCGTATCCGGGAAGGGCGGTAAACAACCCGTTGCTGCCGAGCAGAACATCATTGAAAAAAGGGCTTGTTAGCGTAGGAGCGCCATTCGCGAGTTGATAGATGAGCGGCGAGGCGAAACCGAGCTTGCCTTTATGCGCGCTTTCGATCCGTGCCCACGAGCCCATGGCCAAGGGAGAAGACAGGCTGGTTCCCCCCACGAGGGTCGCAGTGCCATCGACGAAGATGTTCGCCGCACATATGGCAAGTTCAGTGCCGCCCGCGCACATGGAGACATCGGGAACTCCGCGCTGGCCAGCTGCGGCGCTGGGCACGATAGGTTCGGTTCCCGTTCCCGTGTAGCTCTGCCAGAACGGTGAAGTTTCAAAGTAGCTGGGTCCGCCGCCGCTTGCTTCCCAGGCCACTTCGAAGTCGAATGTGTAGTCGGCGTTGGTGAAAAGGTTCGTCCCGCCCACGGCAACGACGTAAGGCGACGACGCGGGATAAGATGTGTCCGGCGGCCCGGAAAGTGGCACACCGTTTGTTCCTACCAGCGCACAAGCGGAGCCTTGGTCGCCCGAGGAAGCAAAGGGCGTTATCCCTTGCAGTGCCGCCTCGCCAAACACCTCATCATCCACAAGCATTGATCCGTCGAGATAAGGCGAAAATTCACACTCGCCGAATGACATGTTGAACGCTCGCACTTTGTTGCCAGTGACGGCTTTGTTGATGGCGAGGGCGATGTCAGAATCGGTCAACGAGGTGGCCACATAGAAGTAAAGATGCGAGACCTGCTGTGCGATTCCCGTGGAGGTCTGAGAATCCAGATCCCACTCGTCCTGTCCGCTCGTGTCCGCACTGGCGATGCCCGCATTCACGATGGTTACCGGAACTTGCGGCAGGGAATAGGTGATCTCGTACGTTCTCAAATCCGTGACGACCTGCGTCAGATTGCCTTCGGCGATGATGCCGACGGCCGTGGTAGATCCCGTGGGGAAATTGTGCGCCGGGCAACCGGGATTGTCTGAAGGGCACGCCGCATCGTAGGCAATCTGGTATTGTTGCGCCGTGAATGTTTCATTCGAGGGGTCTGGCGTCGGACACGCTGGAGGAGTGCAAGGATCGGTAAATGTTTGCGGCCCGGTGGAGAGTTTAGTGATGTCCGTATGCAGCCCTACGATGTTGTTAGCGCCCAGCACCGCGATCACGATGCCCTGGAGCGAGCTCGGCACCTGGACGTCTTTAGTGTTCGCAAAAACCGTGGCTCCGCCCAGCGAATACTGAGAGAGGGAAGTGTTGAACGCGGATTCAACGTTCCCAGCCGTTCCATCGGCTTCTATTACCAGATTGTTCGGGGCGACCGTGACGTTCGTGAATCCGGAATTTGTGAGGTAGCTCGTCACCGCCTGCACCTGCGCGCTTGTCGCTCCGAACTGCGCCGCGAACTGATCTAGGGTGAGCGATGTCCCGAAGAGTGAGTCGCCGGGCGTGATCATGCGTTTCAAGGTGGGCTGAACTTGCGACGCGTTCTGCTCCTGAAGCCCGACGGCAATGTGGATGGGCGTGGAAACGGGCAGGGCACCAATCAGCGCGATGTTCGGCGTATATTGTATCGGGTAAGCCTTGGTCGCGGTTGAAACCCAATTCTGGGCGTTGACCTCGGACGAAGTGGCTGCTAAGAGAACCGCAAGACAGGAAATTGCCACAAGAAACCTTAAAACGAGATTCCTCTCCATTCTTTTCCTCCGTTTTTTATTTGGTCCTAGGTTTCGCAGGCTGGCTTGCACCAGCCCGCCGGACCCGCAATTTTGAGTTCCTGGGTGCTCGCTATTACGGGTATATGCGCGCAGGCATGAGCCTCTCTTAGATTTCGTGACAAGCCGCCAGGCCGGTTACTGGTTTTTTTTCATTTCGGACGGGGAATAGATGTCTACTAGTTACATAACAATCATCGCTAGTCGCCGTGCGACGCCGCATAGTTGCAAACCAACTGCGCGCCGTCCATCCGGTATTTTCCCTATTTTTTTGGAAAATCTACCCGAGTGGCTGCACCCGGCGATTTCGCTCATCGAGTGGGCGGTTTGCCACGTCTGATACGGCATTGCTGGTGATCTGTATCAGGCTTGCTCAGTGGGCTTGGGGCGTGGGTGCCTTCATCAGATCGACGAACATTTTGTTGAACCTGTGCAGATCCAAGTCTTGCTGGATTTCGACGAGGCGTGCGCCGAGTTTCGGATTGTCGGTTTCGGTCCACGTCAGGGTGTCGCCGTAAGCGGGGCCGTGGTCGACGTTCACGCTCATATAGCGGGCGACCTTCTTTGTGATTAACGTGGGGTCGATCCAGGCAGCGGCGGCCAGTTCATCCCACATGTAATAGCCGCCCTGATCCTTCATGAAGTACTTCACGAGGTATTGCGCGGCGGGGCTGTTGCTCTTGCTGATTTCCGCGACCATGGCATCCGTGATTCTGGTTTTGACGGAGATGTCTACCGGGGTGCAGACGATGGTTTTCCAGGGGGCTGCTAAAACGCTCTTGGCCGCTTCGGGATCGAACCAGAAGTTGAATTCGTGACGCGGGGCGCTGAGAAATTCGGGATCGTCGGTTTGCGGATTGAGGCTTCCACCCATGAAGACCAAGCCCTCGGCTAGTTCGGCAAAATGAGGATCGATGGCGTTGGCGAGGGCAAGGTCAGTCATGGGGGCGCCCTCATAGATGGTCACTTCATGGGGAAATTTGTGCACCATGCGAATCAGGAAGTGAGCGGCGTCTTCGTCGGAGGCTTTGGTGTGGGGCTCGCCTTCGAGCAATTTTGGAATGACATCGTGTTCGTGCCACCAGCGATCATCCCACGCGCCGGCGAAGGCAACTTTGCCGTAGGTGGCCTGCCACAACTGGGCTTCCTTGCGGCGATGTACGAGGGGGAACACGGCTCCGGGCACGACGGGGATATCGGTGCGGCCAATCAGTTCGAGGAGGCGAAGGGTGTGTGCTAGCTCTTCATCGCGCCACTGGTTGCCGCTGACGACGGTGATGCCCAGGACTTCGACGACGGGAGACTGAATCAAGGTGAGAAGCGTTTGCATATTGCTGCCGCCGGGGCCGGAACAATCCTGGTCGATGATGACTTTGCGGCGTTGCTGAGCGAATGTTGGGTTGGCCGCTAGCAGGAAGAAGATTACGAAAAGTAGTTGGAGCTTCCTCATCACAGACCTCTGTTGGCGTGTCGTCTTCGGCCGAGAATCGACCTCTCACACTATAGAGCCTTGGCGGAAGAAAGAATCGGGAAACTGAATCGTGCTGGAGAAAACGCAAGACGCGCGTCTTCGAGGGGTTGAGCGTCCAGGGAGCGAAAATGTGGGACGCTATTGTGGGCCGATCTTGACGGACACGCGAAAGCGCTTATAGTCGCTATAAATATGCCGATTCCTAAAAATATTTCCATTGAATACTGAATATACGGTCACTTCGCTTGGTAGCGATAGACTAGTGGCGAGGTCTGGAAGCTGGACTTCCGTGAAAGCCACTTCTGTTGTTTGTTGATCCACTCCAAAATCGGTGCGCGGCGCGAGAAGATCCGTTCGAATTTTAATGATTTGGTAAGTTTCCTTGTCCACCCACGCGATTCCCTGCAACAAGATAGGAACGGTCCCCCAGTCCCCGCTGAGAAATGCCATGGGCATGGCGCGACCGGGACGCTGAGCAAAGGCAACGACATAGGCATTTCGCGCGCCGATGACTTCATCGCCAAGATAGCGGAACGTAGAATCCGATCGATTGCCGGGGGAGAAATGAATACTCAGCAGGGCAAAGCCGGAGGTGACAGCGTAATTTTTGTCCACGCCGCTTTGCTCCGCGCGATTTCCCTTGGAGTCCGCGCGATATTCTTCGACACGCGGCGGAGATTCATCGCGATGAAGAAGGATTAAATAACTGTATTGCACGTGCTGACTCGTTTTTACCGCCCCTTTTGCGTTCAGTCTCTCTTGTGTAATCTCCTCGTGACCGAAGATATCGACAACGTTTCTGAAGAAATCATCCACTCTCTCGCCAGTCTTGGACAAGATCATAGGCAATGCTTGTTGATCTGGTGAAGGCTGAAGCGTCTTGAGCTCTGGAATGCGCTCGACGAGCTGTGCCAACGGTTCTTC
>DASXMM010000155.1:0-4294 GCA_036495665.1 Candidatus Acidiferrum sp.
CCTTCCTCTTCACTCTTCGATTCAGCGAGGCGCGGTCAAGGCCAGCTCCTCAAAGTCAAAAGACCTCAACGGCGCGAATGCGGAAGACGTCAACGCAAGCTATGTGCTAAAGGTCCAGCGTCCGCGACTGACTCGCCCGCCCGAGCCGCCTGAAGAAATTGCCGCGTGGCTCGAACCCGGCTGGGACGATCCATCGAGTCACGTTTCCGTTCAGGAAAAACAGGAAGAATCCGAGGACATTCGCGAGCCGAAAACCGTGCGGTTTGCTGACGACCCCGCGAGAGTCGCAAGCCTCCGGCAGTGGGAGCTTTCACGCGATGAGTGGGTGAAAACCGAAAAGCCGGCGCGCGCGGCAATGAAAATCTTTGAAACCTTCTACGCCCTCTACGGCCGCATCGATCGTGAGGGGGAGCGCGTCGAACTGGTCCTCGGAGACGGCATCTTAAGCTGGCGGCGCAACGAAGGCGGGATCTATCATCCGATTCTGCTGCAGCGTTTGCAGTTGCAGTTCGACGCTTCCGTCCCGGAATTTACGCTTTCCGAAGGCGATCATCCGGTGGAACTTTATTCTGCTTTGTTCCAATCGATGAGCGATGTGGACGGTCGCGCCATCGGCCGTTGCCGCGAGGAATTGGAACAGGAAGGCTTTCATCCGCTTATGAATGGCGCCACTTCCTCCTTCCTGAAGCGGATGGCGATCCAGCTGTCCCCGCGCGGAGAGTTCCTCGAAGACGCGGCACCGGTAGCCGAAGCAAATGATCCCTGCATCGGCCGTGATCCGGTTCTCTTCCTTCGTGCGCGCACCTTGGGATTTGCCGCAGCCATCGAGGGCATTCTTGCGGACCTCCGCACTCGCGAGGATCTGCCTTGGTCGCTTCTCAACATTGTTGGAGAAGAGTCGCCAATACCAGACGCGGGAGCTGCGGTTCATGCCGCGGGCGAGTCCCCTCAAGCGGAAGACGTAGACGTGTTGCTGAGCAAGCCCGCCAATCCTGAGCAGATACGGATTGCCCAGCAGCTCGAGGAACATGGCGGCGTTCTTGTTCAAGGCCCTCCCGGTACCGGAAAAACGCACACGATCGGCAATCTGGTCGGCCATTTGTTGGCGCAAGGCAAGAGCGTTCTGGTCACCAGCCATACCACGAAAGCATTGCGCATGGTGCGCCATCACATTGTTCCCGACCTGCGTCCTTTGTGCGTCAGCGTTCTCGAAAGTGACCTGGACAGCCGCAAGCAATTGGAGAGTGCGGTGGGGTCTATTGCGGAGCGATTGTCGCGGGCCGATGCCCGCTCGCTCGAAATCGAAGCGAAGAAGCTGGAATCCGAACGCCTTGATCTGCGCAAGAAGCTTGAAGAGATTCAAAAGCAACTGACCGAAGCTCGCGCTGACGAGTATCGCGACATCACCATCGGCGGAAAGTCCTGGGCGCCCGCCGACGCTGCACGCCAAATTGTGAAAGAGAAAGAAGCGCACGGCTGGATCCCCGGCCCCGTTGCGGCTGTGGCGCCCTTGCCGCTTTCCCCGGGTGAACTGGCTGATCTCTATCGCACCAGTGTTTCGCTTTCACGCGAAGACGAGAACGAACTCTCGGGCCATCTTCCAGAGCTGCATGATCTCCCGAGAGCGGAGGACTTCGAAGCTAGCCTCAGTGAGCGCAACCGTCTCGGCATGGAAGACCTTGATTTGCGCTCCGACTTGTGGGAGACCGGCGCAGCACAAAACACCTCGGAAGAGATCGAAACATTGAGTGCGGCTTTGGCGCAGGCCGTCGAGCCTCTTTCTGGCGAAGACAAGTGGAAGCTTGCTGCGGTTTACGCCGGCAAGTACGGTGACGTGCACCGCCAGCCGTGGGATCAGCTGCTCAGCGCCGTGCGGCTGGTTCATCGCGAAGCCGCCAATTCTCGGGAATCCTTCCTCAAATTCGGGCCGGAGGCTTCCGACAACGTTGCACTCAAAGACCAGGAAGGCATCGCCGGCGAAATCCTCGCGCACTTCGAAGACGGCGGCAAACTCGGCTCCATCACGCTCTTCACGCATACCTCCTGGAGCAAATTCATTGAACAGACGAAAGTGAACAACGGGCGCCCTCGCCTTCCCGAACACTTTCATGCACTGCGGCAACTCCTGCGGCTCAAGAGCCTTCGTCAGGAACTCGCCGCTCGCTGGGATCGCCAAGTGGCGGTTCTCGGTACTCCCCATGCCAGTGAAATGGGCGAGGAAATCGAAAATACCCTCATGCAGTATTGCGACACCATCGAAGGCTGTCTCAACTGGCGGGAGCTCACCTGGCTTCCGCTGCAGCAACGTCTGGAAGATACCGGATTTCGCTGGGACAAGTTCCTCGCCGAGCAACCTGCCATTGTCGGCTCCGAAGGCGAACTTATACGCATCGGAAAAGCCGTCACCGAAATGCTTCTTCCCATCCTCGACTCTCGCTTCAAGAAGCTCAGGCTGGTTCAACTCGAGGAAGAACACCGCGATTTGAAAGGACGCCTGAAACTTGCCGCCCGTGTCGCCAAAGCCTCTAAGGTAATAAGCCAGCTCCTCGGTTCCGTGAACGACGAGAATTCCAATCGTTACCGTGACGCCTACGAGCGCTTGCTGGAACTAAAGAGCAAGCAGGCGGACCTCGACTTGCGCCGCGCTTTGCTCGGGAAGCTCGAGACCGCCGCTCCCGCCTGGGCTGGCGCGATTCGCAATCGAACGGGCGTGCATGGGCGCGGCGAGCCGCCCCGCGATGCCGCCTCCGCTTGGATTTGGCGCCAGCTCAACGACGAACTCGATCGCCGCGCGAGCGTTTCCCTCGAAGCCTTGCAAACCAAGAGCGAAAAACTCCGCGAGCAGCTTCGCCGCGTCACCGTCGAACTCATCAACAAACGTTCCTGGGCTTCGCAAGCGCGTCGCACATCGGCCCGTCAGCGTCAGGCACTGGTCGGCTGGCTCGACACCATCCGCCGCATTGGCAAAGGTCACGGCATTCGCGTTTCCCTTTTGCGTGCGGAAGCGGCCAGAAAAATGAGCGATTGCCGCGGAGCTGTCCCTGTCTGGGTTATGCCGCTTTCGCGAGTGGTCGAAAACTTTGATCCGCGCACTACGCGCTTCGACGTGGTCATCATTGACGAAGCCAGCCAGAGCGACGTTATGGCGCTCGTCGCGCTGTACCTCGGCAAGACTGTTTTAGTCGTTGGCGACCACGAGCAGGTCAGCCCCTCGGCCGTTGGTCAGGACTTGGGAGTCATTCAGAACCTCATCTTCCAATATCTCCGCGGCATCCCCAACTCCGATCTCTACGACGGCCAAATCTCCATCTACGACCTCGCGCGCCAGTCCTTCGGCGGCACCACCTGCCTCGTCGAACATTTCCGCTGTGTTCCGGAAATCATCCAGTTCAGCAACATGATTTCCTACGACGGGCGCATCAAACCCTTGCGGGACGCCAGCCGCGTGCATCTGCGGCCCCACACCATCGCACATCGTGTCTCCGGCTCCAGCCGCGACGGCAAAATCAACCGCCAGGAAGTTCTCACTGTCGCCTCGCTCGTCGCTGCCGCAATCGAGCAGCCCGAGTACAAAAAGAACGACGCCGGCCAGCCTCTCAGCTTTGGCGTGGTTTCTCTGGTCGGAGATGAGCAGGCCATCGAAATCGACAACCTGATCCGCGCCCACGTCTCACCCGACCGTTATGAACTGCACCGCGTTCTCTGCGGAAATGCCGCGCAGTTCCAGGGCGATGAACGCGACGTCGTGTTTATCTCCCTGGTCGACACCGCCGAGCGCGGCGCTCTTTCGCTCCGCGATCAGGAGCTCTTCAAGCAGCGCTTCAATGTTGCCGCCAGCCGCGCTCGCGACCAGATGTGGATCGTTCATTCTCTGAGTCCAAACAACGATTTGAAAGCCGATGATCTTCGCCGGCAATTGATCGAGCATGCGGAAGACCCGGCGCGGCTCATGCGTGCCCTGGATGAGAAGGAAAAGCGCACGCAGTCGGGCTTCGAGCGCGAAGTCATGAAACGCCTTGTGAACGCCGGCTATAACGTGACGACGAATTGGAAGATTGGTACCTTCCGCATCGATCTGGTTGTCGAAGGCGATGGCAAGCGCCTGGCAATTGAGTGCGACGGCGACCGCTACTACGCGCTCGAAAAGCTTCCTCAAGACATGGACCGCCAATCCGTCCTCGAACGTATGGGTTGGATTTTTGCCCGTATCCGCGGCTCCGAGTTTTTGCGCAGCCCGGCCCATGCAATGAAGCCAGTTTTCGAAAAACTTCAGATGCTGGAGATCCCGCCTGTC
>DASXMM010000156.1:0-2001 GCA_036495665.1 Candidatus Acidiferrum sp.
CCTGCGCCGGCGTCGTACTTTTTTCCTGCGCGAAGTCGAAGTCCCTTCGCCGCGCAAAATTCGGATCAAGGAGAACTGTGTGGCTACCGCTGAAATGAAAAAAGGTGATGTCAAGGATATCGGGCTGGCCGATGCCGGCAAACGCAAGATCGAGTGGGCGGCGCAGCAGATGCCCGTTCTCGAAATCATCCGTAAGCGTTTCGTGAAAGACCAGCCGCTCAAGGGACTGCGCGTTTCCGCTTGCCTGCACGTGACGAGCGAAACGGCGAACTTGATGATCGCGTTGCGTGATGGCGGGGCCGATGCGGTTCTCTGCGCGTCGAATCCGCTTTCGACGCAGGATGAAGTCGCAGCTTCCCTGAATCGTGATTACAACATTCCGACGTACGCGATTAAGGGTGAAGACAACGAAACGTATTACTCGCATTTGCGCACGGCGCTCGAGCACCGGCCGCAATTCACGATGGACGACGGCGCGGACCTGGTCACCATGCTGCTCACGAAGCGCACCGACTTGGTAGCCGATGTGATTGCGGGCACGGAAGAAACCACCACCGGCGTTATTCGTCTGCGTGCCATGGCCAAGGACGGCACGCTTAAATATCCGATCATTGCCGTGAACGACGCCGAGACCAAGCATTTCTTCGACAATCGCTATGGCACTGGCCAGTCCACTCTCGACGGCGTGATTCGCGCCACGAACTTGCTGCTCGCCGGTCTCAAAGTTGTCGTTGCCGGTTACGGTTGGTGCGGCCGCGGCGTTGCGATGCGAGCCAAGGGCCATGGCGCTGACGTCATCATCACCGAAATCGATCCTACCAAGGGCATCGAGGCCGTGATGGACGGCTTCCGCGTCATGCCCATGGCCGATGCCGCTAAGGTCGGCGACGTTTTCATCACCGTCACCGGCAACAAGAGCGTGATTCGCTCCGAGCATTTCGAAGCGATGAAGAGCGGCGCGGTTGTGTGCAACTCCGGCCACTTTAACGTCGAAATCGACATTCCCGCCCTCGAGAAAATGTCCAGCGGTAAGCGCGAAGTGCGTCCGCTCGTGGATGAATATCTGCTAAGGGACGGTCGCAAGGTTTATCTTCTCGGCGAAGGCCGCCTCGTCAATCTGGCCACCGCGGAAGGGCACCCAGCTTCCGTCATGGATATGAGCTTCGCCAACCAGGCGCTCTCCGCTGAATATCTGCGGCAGAACTACAAGCAACTGAAACCGCAGGTCTATGTGGTGCCACAAAATCTCGACAAGGAGATTGCCCGCCTCAAGCTTGATAGCATGGGCCACAGACTCGACAAGTTGACCCCCGAGCAGGAGCACTATCTCGCTTCCTGGAACGAAGGCACTTAATAGGACAGACATTCTTGTCTGTCGTCGTCTCGTCGGTTGTCTCGTCTTTCGTACCTTTCAAGCAGGGGCGCAATCAATCGCGCCCCTTTTTCTTGTAAACTTATTTTGGTTCTTCAGGTTCACTCTTATGTGGGATCTCTGCACCAACGCGCTCGACACTGCCCGCCTTCGCGGCGCGACTTACGCTGATGTGCGCATGATGCATCTGCGTCAGCGTGACTTGACCACGAAAAACGGCCAGGTCGGAACGCTCGCGCAATCCGAATCGATCGGCGTTGGCGTTCGCGCGTTGGCGAATGGCGCGTGGGGCTTCGCCTCAACCGATCGGCTGACTCGCGAAGGTGTCTCCGCCTGCGCCGCACAGGCCGTCTCGATTGCCAAAGCTTCCGCGCTAGCGAAGCGCGGCGAAGTGGAAATGGTCGACGAGGAGGCATACGTCGATAGCTGGCAAAGCCCATTCCGCAAGGATCCCTTCGAGCTTCCCCTGGAAAACCAACTCGCTCTTTTGCTGGCCGCCGATGCCGAAATGCGCCGCGTCAAAGGCGTCACGCTCACCGAAACCGGAATGCAGTTTCGCAAAATCGATTCGTGGTTCGCGTCCAGCATTGGCTCGCGGATTCATCAACGAAAACTGATCACCGGCTGCG
>DASXMM010000157.1:0-3339 GCA_036495665.1 Candidatus Acidiferrum sp.
ATCGCCGAAGCGATCACTCGGATAAATCGGCTGTCGCGCAACAGTACGCTGGCGCGGCCAGCGATGATCTTGGCTGTGGATATTCCTTCCGGGCTGCCGTCGGATGGGCAACCTGCAGAAGGCCCGGTCCTTTTCGCACACCGCACGGTGACATTTACCGCACCGAAAATCGGGCAACTGATTTCGCGGGATGCGCCGTGCTGCGGGCAGCTTGAAGTGCGGCAGATCGGGTCGCCTCGCGCTCTGGTCGAGGAACTCGGAAAAAACACATCGCGGTGGGCGGAGCCAGAAGAGTTCGCGGGGATGCCGCTGGTGCGCCCGGCCGATTCGAACAAGGGCACGTTCGGGCATGTGCTGCTGCTTGCCGGGGCCGTCGGCAAGAGCGGCGCGGCGATTCTTGCCGGGAGGGCTGCGTTGCGGTCCGGGGCGGGCCTCGTGACAATCGCCACGCCGGAGCCTGTGCAGCCAATCGTCGCGATGGGCGAGGCGGAATTTATGTCCGCGCCGCTTGCAGCCACGAAGTCCGGCACGCTCGGCCTGCGCAGCCTCACGGACGGGACTTTTGGGGAATTGGAGGAAGGGAAGAGTGTCGTGGGCATAGGTCCCGGTCTCGGTACAGGCAAGCAGACGCAGGAGTTTATTCGAACAATCGTCGCGCAGACGGAATTGCCGGTGGTTCTGGACGCCGACGGGTTGAACGCTTTCGCTGGAGATGGAGCCGCGCTGCGCAAACGCAAGACCAAATTGTTGGCGGTCACACCACATCCGGGGGAGATGGCGCGGTTGCTGGGCGTCTCGACGAAGGAAGTGCAAGCGGATCGGCTCAGCGCGGCGCGGAATTCCGCGCAAAAGTGGAATGCTTACGTTGTCTTGAAGGGTTTTCATACGATTGTGGCTTCGCCGAAAGGCGAACTCTTTGTGAGCACGAAGGGCAACACCGGGCTCGCAAAAGGCGGAACCGGCGATGTGCTGACGGGAGTACTCGCGGCGCTCACCGGGCAGTTTGGCACTGCGGACTGGCTTCGCGTCTTGACGCTTGGCGTCTATTTGCATGGAGCTGCGGCGGAAGCGCTTCGTGGTTTGACAGACTTGTCGGGTCTGTTGGCGCATGAAGTCGCCAGGTACATTCCCATCGCGCGCACCAAGCTCATCCGAGAAATTGAACGTGGCTGAAGAGATTATTACGCGTTCGGCGGAGGAGACGGCGAAGTGGGGACGAGAACTGGCGAGGAAACTGACGGCGCCGGTGATTGTTTTACTGACGGGTGATCTCGGAAGCGGCAAGACCACGCTGACGAAAGGGATCGTCGCCGGCTTGGGAGCTGCGAGCGAGGACGAAGTTACCAGCCCTACCTTCACGCTGGTTCACGTCTACGGAAAAGCGGCGAAGGTTTATCACGCGGATTTATATCGCGTAGAAAATTTTCACGATTTTGAGACTTTGGGACTCGAAGATGTGTTTGCCAAGCCGGCAATCGTGATCCTGGAGTGGTCGGAGCGCTTTCCCCTACAGTCGGAGTGGCCGCAGATACGCGTTCGGCTAGAACATCATGGCGGCGACTCGCGACGCATCGTCGTCGGTGAGTAGCCGGATGGTGTGAGCTTGAGCAACCGCGGCGGCTTGTAACCCTCCTGTTTTTATACAATTGCAGCGCGGTCCTTACTACCTCGTTACCGAGGCGGGCAGTCTTGTTGCGGCGTGTGCGGAGCGCTGCTAGCGTTGTGGAAGCCCCTTCGGGCGGGGTGTGCATGGCGGACGAAACTCTCACACTAGGCTTGGCGGTAGCGTCGCGGATCGAGCTCAAGAGCTACAACACCACGATCCCCATGGGATCGTTGTCCATTGGCGTCGACAATATTCACCACGATGTGTTCTTGAGCCCTAAATTCGCTGCGGCGGCGCGGGATTATTTGTTTGATTTGATACGCCAGAGCACCAGCGCGACTTATTTTTCGGGCATTGAGCTGCGCACCACGAAGGGAATGGACGGTGCCGCTTTTCGTAGGTTGCTGACGGACTTGCTGCAGAGTGCGCTCACCCAGGCAAAATATTATAAGAATATTGAAATCGACCTCGTTTTCCGCCTCGCCCTGCTGAAATTTCTTACGCAAGAATTGACCAATCAGTTTGGCATCTTGATCCTGGAGGGCAAGGAGTGGGTCCGCCAGAGAGGCGAATACTTTGAGCGCAGCCAGCAGGCGCACGTGATCAAAGCGCGGCTTTCGGAGCTGCAATCGGCGCGACGCAAAGTGATTCGCGGCATTGGGCAGCAAGTGGCGCAGATGCTTGTGGACATCGAAGAAAACGTCATTGCGAAGACGCGCAAGGCGCTGTTTGGCGATGATTTTGCCCCGCTTTACGATTTGCTCAAGAACCGGATTATTTTTCTGGATGGCGGCAAAGACGACGTCTACTTTTTGGAGCACTACGTTTTGCTGGGAAATTATGCGCGAGACCCCGACCGCTTCGAGGCCATGGACGCGCTCTTCCAGGAATTTCTGTGCGAGGCAGGTCTCACGATTGGTCAGGATCCCGCGTTTACGGAAGCCAATCAGGCGCACAACGCTTTGCTGGAGCAGGCGGGCGCGATGCGCGCGGAAATCGTCAGTCTTGAGGAGCAGCGTGAGAACGTGCGGAAGAAGCTCGAACGCGGCGAAAGCTTCTTCAACAAGTTTCTTACCTCCGCCGATCCTTCGGATTTGAAGGCCTCGCAGAACGACATCGAGATGCGGCTGAAGCATCAGGAAGTGAAGCTCGAGGAGATGGCGCCGCTGATCGACGCCGCGAAGCAGAAGCTGGACTTTTTCAATAAGGACTACAAAGGCCGCCTCGGCGACTACTTGAATGATCCCGAGAACGCCAAGCGGCTTTTCGATGCGTCAGCCGGCGACACCGAAACGACAGAGAAGGCGCGGCTTTTGGCACAGCTCGTCGACCGCCTGGAGCAGCACGATGTGCTGTATCACGTGCTAGCGAGTTACGAGATTCGGCCCATTGCCAAGGATTACTGCCCGCCGGTGCACTTGCAGCAACTGCGCAAGGCGCTGGTCTCCAAAGATGAGATGAAGCAGGTTGAGCAGGTGCTGAAGCACGTTCCCGCGAAACAGCTTTCGCTGAAGCCCATCGAGGAGCTGTCGAAGAAAATTCGCAGGTATTCGCGGGAAGAAATGCAGGGCCTCGTGCTGCGTTTTGCTACGGATTTTCTGCGGCTGCGGCGCGATTTGCGCGACGCCGAGCACCTGTCCACTTGCATGGAGCGCGTGCATTTGGTTACGACGGAGCAGGCGCGTGAGCTTTCGCGGCTGAATAACAAGCTGTATGAATGCGTTCTGCAGGAA
>DASXMM010000158.1:0-4764 GCA_036495665.1 Candidatus Acidiferrum sp.
CCGGGATCAAGCGCGGCAATGCGGCAGATGATGGATCAAGCGCGGACGAAATCGACTGGCGTTTAATTTTGCGAGCGCGGGAAATGACGCACTCCGACTGCATCTAACGTCTGAGCCGCACGGATTGAGGCTGCGGCGCTACCGGTTCTACTTTTACGGCGGGCCGCGCAAGCTTAAGACAGTTGCGACCGGCCGCTTTCGCTTCGTAAAGCGCGATATCCACTTCGTGAAGCAATTCCTCCAGAGGTTTCAATCCCCATTCCCCGGTCTGGAGCAGGCCAAAACTCATCGTGACAGGAATAGGGCCTTTTGCCGAACGAATCGGCCGACTGGAGATGGATTTGCGAATCTCTTCCGTGCGCGTGGGTGCGAACTCTGGGTTGCAATTACTTAAGACAACGATGAATTCTTCGCCACCGTAACGGCCTACGAAATCATAGGAACGCACGCAACCCAGAAGGCGGTTGGCAATTTCGATCAGCACTTCGTCGCCGACGTTGTGACCCATTGTGTCGTTTACACGCTTGAAATGATCGACATCGCCGAGGATGATCGCGGCGGATTTCTGCTCGCGGTGAGAGCGGTGCAGTTCGCGAACGAGCAAGTCCATAACCGCACCGCGATTCAGGAGCGAAGTGAGCGGGTCGTGTGTCGCTCGGAAGCGCATGTTTTCGCGGGCCTCCACGAGCCGGTCTTCCAGAAGAAGGATGCGTTCACCGACACGAAGGCGAGCACGCAATTCTTCGGCGTTGAAGGGTTTTGTTAGATAGTCGTCGGCGCCGGACTCGAGGCCGAGTACGGTTTCTTCTTTCGAGCCCTTCGAAGTGAGCAGCACCATATAGATGTAGGCCTGCTCGGGGCGCGTTCGAACCGCGCGGCAGACGCCCGGCCCGTCGATCTCTGGCATGACCCAGTCGAGTAAGGCGAGGCGAGGGCCATCGAGTTTGCAAAGCAGTTCCAAAGCTTGCTTACCGTTCTGGACAGCCAACACTTCATAGCCGGCGCGTTCCAGAGCCTTTTCCAGCAAGCGGCGCGAGAGCGCGTCATCGTCCGCGATCAAAACCTTCAATGGTGCACCTCGGCCATATAGGCGTTGAATTCGGGCAGGAGGGTGGCGGCTTCGCGTTCCAGCGCGACAAAGGCGTCTTTTAGCGAGGCGGTTTCTCCGGCCGAGGCCAATTGCTCGAGCCTGGAGGCGGCCGTCGAGGCACGCATAGCGCCGAGGCTCGAAAGCATGCCTTTGAGCGTGTGACTCAACCGGGCGGCGCCTTTAAGGTCCGCGACAGCGACGGCTGACTCGAGAGATCGCATGGTTCGCGGGAAGTCTTCTTTAAAAATATTCAGGAGGTCTCTCAGGAGTTCCTGATCGTTGTCGACTCTTCCGAGCAACTCAGGGAGATTCCAAACGGGTTGTGAGGGGGGCTGTTTTTGGTCGTTCATCGTTGCAGTTCCGTGTTCGCGGGCGAGATGAAGGAAAGCCGACGCCCGGCTAATCTGGTTCATCGAAATAGGCATGGTGCGAGCTCAGCAGCAGAGCTAGCAGCCCCAACCCTAGTGGCAAGACTGAGGCCAGAGGCGTCGGCAGTAGAGGCATTCTATGTTTCTGATACTAAAGCCGTTATGAGCAATCCGTTGGAGAAGGAAGCCCTCGCAAGTCCCATGTCGGGACAAACTCAGGCAACAAGTTCAGAGTGGAACAGACTGGGCGCTGCGGTTTTGCCCGGAGCGCGCCAGTATTGGTTCTAGGCCCGCGCGGCTGGCAGGCCAGTTGGGACTAAAGGAAGAGCATTGAGGCGAACCCCGGTGGCATCAAAGATAGCATTGCCGATGGCCGGGGCGATTCCCATGATTGGTGTTTCGCCCGCACCCGCGGAGGGGAGGTCTTTGCGATTCAGAAGGACCGCTTCGATTTCGGGGACGTCGCGGAAGCGCGGCACGCGATAGCGCGAAAAACGGGCATTGGTGATGCGGCCATTCTCGAATTCGATAGCCTCGAAGAGAGCGCCGCCGAGTCCTTGAATATTTGCGCCTATCACCTGATTGCGTAAGCCATCGGGATTTACGATGGCACCGCATTCGAACGCAGTGGTAATCCGCACGACACGGACAACCCCCGAAGCGCGGTCCACGACGACCTCGGCGCACGTGGCCACGTAACCACCTTTTTCTGTGCCGGCTGCGACGCCGAATCCTTGCCCGGCTTGTGATTTTTTGCGCGGCCAGCCAAAGGATTTTGCCGCAGCTTCAAGAACAGCGCGGAGGCGCGGGTCGATGAGATTCTTGAAGCGAAGATCAAGCGGATCCAATTGCGCGGCGCGGGCGAGTGCGTCCATGTGGCTCTCTCGCGCGAAGATGTTGGCCGTGGCAGCGAGCCCGCGGTAAGAACCACTCCGCAAAGGGCATAGCGTCGAGTGAAATTGGATGTGCTGGTTGGGAACGGTGTATGGCGTATCGATGGCGGACATTCCCGAGTTGTAGTTGTGAAATTCCCAGGCGGTCAGAGAGCCGTCCGCAGAGATACCGCTCTTGATTTCGATCACGCCTGCCGGACGAAAATAAGCCCACGTGAATTCTTCCTCGCGGGCCCAAACCACTTGCACGGGGCGGCCTGCCGCACGGGCCAGGCGGGCGGCTTCCAAGGCTGCGTCACCGGTGTGTTTGCCTCCGTAAGCCGAGCCGGTGTCGGGAACAATTACGCGCACGTTGCTTTCTGTGACCTTGAAGGCATCGGCGAGTTCATCGCGAACGGCAAAAGGACGTTGCGAGCCCGTCCAAACGGTCAGCTTTCCGTCGGACCATTCAGCGAGTGCGGCGCGCGGCTCAAGCGGGGCGTGGGCAATGAATGCAACCGTGTAGGTTGCGTCGAGCCGGTGCGCGGCTGCGGCCAAACCGTCCTCGACGGAGCCTTTCGTCCTTCGGGAACGATCGTCGCTTTTGGCCGACGCGTTCTTCTTAAGATTGGAGAAAAGGTCTTTGCTGGACGTTTGGGGCGTTTCCTTCCACTCGGCTTGGATGGCCTTGAGAGCTTTGACTGCGTCTCCTTCATTGGCCGCGGCGGCGCCGATGAAATCGCCGTCGCGCACGATAGTCACGCCGCTCATTGCCTGGGCGGTTTTCGCATCGTAGGAGGTGAGGGTTGCGCCGAATGACGGAGGGCGAAGGACTTTGCCGTAGAGCATCCCATGGCGGCGAAGATCGGGAGCGTATTGGTGTTTGCCCGTGACGAAGGCGCGGGCGTCCTTTTTAGGAATAGGTTTGCCGGCAATCGTCCATTGATCTGGCGGAGTTACGGGATCTTCGGTGGGAAGATTTTGCGCTAGCGTTTTTCCGCGAGCCAGCTCTGCATAGCGAAGAGAGCGGCCGGTGGCGGGATTCGTGACCTTGCCGTCCGCCGCCGTGAGGCCTTCGTTCGAGACGTTCCATTCCTTGGCGGCGGCGCGGACGAGGAGTTCGCGGGCGGCGTTCGCGACGCGCCGAAGCTGCGGCGACATGGTGGGCATCGAGCGGCTGCCGACGGTGCCGAAGTCGAACGGAGTCAGCGCCGTGTCGGCGGTCACCATGGTTACGCTTTCAAAGGGAACGCGCAATTCGTCGGCGACGGTTTGCGCCAACGAAGTGCGAATATTTTGACCGATTTCGACTTTGCCCGTGAACGCAGTGACGTTTCCATCTTCGCCGATGTGCAGCCAAGCGGTAATGTCCTGCGGAAGTTCTTCCTGATGGAAACCGTGAGTGGGAGCAGTTTCCTGCGCTGCCAGGGAGTTCTTTGCGACCGCGAAGACAGCGATTCCTGCGCCGAGGAACTTAAAGAAATCGCGCCGCGCCAGCTGGAAATGATGCATCGGGCCTGCGGTGAACTCGTAGCGCTCCGGCTCCGGCACAAATCTAACGGAAGGGCCGCTCATCGTACCCGCTCCTGCATAACTGTAGCTGCGTGACGGACTGCGTCAATGATGCGAGGGTGCGTTCCGCAGCGGCAGATATTGCCTTGCAGAGATTGGACAATCTCGGCAGTAGTGGGATTGGAGTTTGTCGAGAGCAGCCCCACGCTGCTCAGAATCATTCCGGACGTGCAGTAGGCGCATTGGAAAGCACCCGCGTCGAGAAATGCTTGCTGGACGGGGTGGAGATGGCCGTCTTTTTCGAGGCCTTCAATCGTAGTGATAGGCTTTGCTGCGGCTGCACTGACCGGAATCTGGCAGGAACGGCGGGGTGCGCCGCCAAGCAACACGGTGCAAGCGCCGCATTGCCCTTCGCCGCAGCCGTATTTGGTGCCTGTTAAATTGAGCTCGTCGCGCAGCACGGAGAGTAGGGGCGTCTCTGGATCACTCTGGATCTCGTAACGCTTGCCGTTGATTTCAAGTTCGATCGGCCTCGCCATTGTTTTCTCCGGCTTGCAACATTTTATTAGACGGGCTGTTAGGCGCGGCCGGGTACTGGCCTCATCATACCATCGGGGCAATTCGGCGAGGATTGTCTGGTTGAGACAAGGCCAGATGCTTTGCGGCACGGCGAAATGCGGCGCTGGCTTCCGCCGAGCGTAACTCGTGCGTTTTCCGAAGCACCTGCCGACTGGAAGCCGGCGCTACGCGGAGTTTTTCTCTTCCAACAGGGATTGGCGGGCGCTTTCGAGTTCCTTCTTTTTCTTTTTGTCGACGTCGGGGAAGCAGAGATCGAGTTCCTCGAGCGTGGCGATGATGGCGGAGGCGACGATCAGCTGCGTGTACCACTTGTTGTCCGCGGGAACCACATACCACGGCGAAT
>DASXMM010000159.1:0-4408 GCA_036495665.1 Candidatus Acidiferrum sp.
GTGAACACCGACTGCAGTCCACCGTCATCGCGCTCGCTCGGCAGGAGGTCCATCTGCAAGAATCGCTGATAAGACTTCATCTGGACTTCGATCAGGTTTGGAATCTGGATCGAGCCCTGAATTTTCGCGAAATCGAGACGCTCGCGTTCCCTGACGTGCTGGTGACTATTTGACATTGCTTGGTCTACCTCTTCCCTTTCGGGCTTAACCCATTCGGGCAAACAGCGGAAATTTTGGAGAAATGCATGCAAGCCGTGTAGCGCGCTTCCTGCCCGAAGTCAGCGAACACACGGCTGCATGGGGTCCAAAAAGGACCGGTGGAGTTGTGAGAATAACCAGCCTCGGCTTGCGTAACTGAGTTCCTTTGGCGCGACGGATCACGCTAGCTCCAGCCACGAAATTGGCCGATTCCAGCAGCCGCGCCCCCTCTCGAAGCTAGTGCAACAAATAACTACTTGATTTCGACTTTGGCGCCCGCGTCTTCAAACTTCTTCTTGATGGTCGCGGCTTCTTCCTTGTTAACGCCTTCTTTGACGGTCTTAGGAGCGCCGTCGACGAGGTCTTTGGCTTCTTTCAAGCCCAGACTCGTGACTTCGCGGACCGCTTTGATGACGTTAATCTTGTTGCCGCCCACATCGGTGAGAACGACCGCGAATTCCGTCTTCTCTTCCGCCGGTGCCGCGCCTGCCGCCGCTCCACCGCCGCCCGCCACAACCGTGGCCGCAGCCGCAGAGACGCCGAAGGTCTCTTCCATCTTTTTCACGAGTTCCGACGCTTCCAACAGCGTCAGCCCCTTGATTTCTTCCAGGATCGTATCCACTTTCGCCATGACTCTTTCTTCTCCTCTCAAAATTAAAAATAAACTTACTGGGCCACTTCAGGGCTTGGTGCTGCTACAGGAGCCGGCTCGGAACTAGCCCCGCCGGACCCAAACTTGTTGGCTTTGATCGCTTCGTTGACGGTGACCGCCAAATTGCGCGGCAACGCGTTCAGCGCGGTGGCAATACGCTGCGCCGGAGCGTTCAGCAGGAACATGATCTTGCTGAGCAATTCTTCCTTGGACGGGAGGTTCGCGAGTTGCTGAATCTCCGCGATGGAGATGACGCGGCCTTCAACGACTCCAGACTTGAATTGAAACGCCGGAACGTCTTTCGCCACTTTGGTGAGCGCCTTTGCCAGCGCCACTGCGTCGGTCGGCGTATAGGCGATAGAATTCGTGCCGCTGAGGTTCTTGAGCAGGTTTTCCGCGGGTGTGCCGGCTCCGGCGCGCTCCGCAAGTGTGTTCTTCACGACCTGGTACTTGCCGCCTGCGGCCTGTACGGCGCGGCGGAGCTTGGTGTCGTTTTCGACAGTGATGCCCTGGAAGGTCGTGAGAATCACGGTCGAGACCTTGGCCAGTTCGAGCTTCAGTTTGTCTAGGTCTTGCTGTTTTTCGCTGCGCTTTTTCATGATCCCGTTTCCTTAAACTCTTAGCTTAGGCTGCCGCTGCCAGTGTTTCCGATTCAAGCAGGTCTATCGGAATGCCCGGACCCATCGTCGAGGTCAGCGTGATTTTCTTTACGTACTTGCCTTTGGCTGCTGCCGGCTTCGCTTTGATCACCGCTCCGATCACTGCGTGCGCGTTCTCCGCGATGTGCGTGGCGTCAAATTGAATCTTGCCGATGGCGCAATGGACGATTCCAGCTTTGTCGACGCGAAACTCGACTTTGCCGGCCTTGGTTTCCTTGATCGCTTTCGCGACCTCAAAAGTGACGGTCCCGGTCTTCGGATTCGGCATCAAGCCGCGAGGGCCGAGCACCTTACCCAGCTTACCGGCCGACTTCATCATGTCGGGCGTGGCGATCACGGCGTCGTAATCCGTCCAGCCGCCCATGATTTTCGCCACCATGTCTTCGCCACCTACGAAGTCCGCGCCAGCTTCCTGCGCTTCGCGAACCTTTTCACCGCTCGCAATCACCAAAACGCGAACGGACTTGCCGAGACCATGCGGAAGAACTACGGTGCCGCGAACTACCTGGTCGGAGTGCTTCGGGTCGACGCCAAGATTTATAGCGAGCTCGACCGTTTCGTTAAACTTCGTGTGATGCGTCTTCTTAATCAGCTCGCTTGCTTCCGCGAGCTTGTACGGACGCGCTTCCACCTTCTTGCGCGCGTTCTCCACGTTTTTGCCTGCTACCTTTGTCATTCGCTCTTACCTCTTCGACCTCGTAGCGCCTGAACTTCTAGGCTTCCACGACTTCAAGACCCATGTTGCGCGCCGTACCCATCACGGTGCGCACCGCGGAGTCCAGATTGGTGGTGTTGAGATCGACAAGCTTGATCTTCGCAATCTCTTGAACCTGCTTCTTCGTCACTTTGCCGACTTTGTTGCGGTTCGGTTCAGCAGAGCCCTTCACGATGCCAGCTGCGCGAAGCAGCAGAATCGAAGCCGGCGGAGTTTTCAGAATGAACGTGAACGTACGGTCGGTGTACACCGTCACGAGCACGGGGAAAATCATTCCGTCCGGTTCCTTCGCCGTCTTGGCATTGAACTGCTTGCAAAAATCCATGATGTTCAAGCCGTGCGGCCCAAGCGCCGTGCCGACTGGCGGCGCCGGTGTCGCTTTGCCCGCAGGCAACTGCAATTTGATCGTTGTCTGTACTTTCTTTGCCATGTCCCTGCCTCAATCCCGTTTTAGATGCTCTGCTACTGCGCCGCGCCTCAGCCCAGCTTCTCAACGCTCGCGAAATCCAGTTCCACCGGCGTCGAACGGCCAAAAATTGTTACGGAAACCTTCAAACGACTGTGATCGTTGTCGATTTCTTCCACTGTGCCGTTAAAATTCGCGAACGGCCCGTCGACGATGCGCACCTGCTCGTTGCGTTCGAACACCACTTTCGGCTTCGGGCGATCCGTTGGAACATGGACGCGATTGATGATGGCGTCGACTTCCGTTTCAGAAAGCGGCGACGGCGCCGTCGCTGAGCCGACAAATCCAGTGACGCGCGGCGTGGAGCGCACGATGTGCCAGGTGTTCTCATCCAGATCCATCTCGACCAGCACGTAACCCGGATAAGTCATCCGCGACGAAACGACTTTCTTGCCGCCGCGCACCTCGACGACGTCTTCCATCGGGATCAGCACGCGGCCGATTTTGTCCTGCAAGCTGAACGCGGACACGCGGCTCTCGAGGCTTTCTTTGACTTTCTTTTCAAAGCCCGAGTACGTATGGATGATGTACCACTGCATTGCCGTCAAGCTGTGTATCCCTTCAGACACCGAAAATTTTGAACACCCTTGTAATACCCATCTGCACCAGCCAATCCACAATCGCCAGAAATACGCCGAAGAAGAAAACCGTGGCAATCACCACGCCGGTGGTCGAAATCACGTCCTCGCGGGTTGGCCACGTTACTTGCTTCATTTCCACGCGCACGTCGTGCAGAAACTCGCGCGTATCCTGAACGGTTCCGGTGATTTTCCCGCCGAGGTTACTTGCTCCCCCGATGATCCCGCCGCCCTGCGATTCTTCGTTCTTCACTTTGACCGCCTGCGTGGCCATTCGTCCTCTTCATAAGACAGGCGCGAGCGCCCGTCGCTAATCTCTGGCAGGGGAGGAGGGACTCGAACCCCCATACCCGGTTTTGGAGACCGGAGTCCTAACCGTTGGACGACTCCCCTAAAAAACCCAAAACCGCGCTCTGCCCCAAACGTGCTCCAGCAAGAGACTACTTAACTTCCTTGTGCCCTGTGTGCTTGCGGCACGTATTGCAAAACTTCCGGGTCTCCACGCGTTCCGAATGCTTCTTCTTGTTCTTCGTCGTCGTGTAGTTGCGGTTTTTGCAATCGCCGCACTGCAACGTGATGATTTCTCGCATGATCTAATTCCTTCTTTAGTCCGGCCCTCAATTCGCGAGGGGAAAAACGTTACTCGATAATTTCCACTACGGCGCCGGCGCCGACGGTGTGGCCGCCTTCGCGAATCGCGAAACGCAGGCCCTTTTCCAGCGCTACGGGCGTGATCAGCGTTACTTCGCAGCTCACGTTGTCGCCCGGCATCACCATTTCAACTCCGGTCGGCAGCTTCACGTCGCCGGTGACGTCCGTGGTGCGGAAGTAGAATTGCGGCCGGTAGCCGGTGAAAAACGGTGTGTGGCGCCCGCCTTCTTCCTTCGTCAATACGTACGCTTCCGCTTTGAACTTCGTGTGCGGCGTGATCGAACCCGGCTTGCAAACGACTTGCCCGCGCTCGACGTCTTCTTTTTCCGTGCCGCGCAAGAGCAATCCAACGTTGTCTCCCGCGAGACCTTCATCGAGCAGCTTGCGGAACATTTCGACGCCCGTCACAACTTTCTTTTGCGTCGCGCGGAAGCCCACGATTTCGATTTCTTCGCCAACTTTCACTTTGCCGCGCTCGACGCGGCCGGT
>DASXMM010000160.1:0-10290 GCA_036495665.1 Candidatus Acidiferrum sp.
GAACTCGAAGTCCACGGCGCCCAGAAAGAGTGCGTTCGTGTGAATCTTCACGAAGTCGTCGTCGTATAACTTGTTTGCGAGGATGTGGTTGATCACTGTGTTCAGGAAGGCAGCGTCCGTGCCGGGCCGGAGGCGCGCGTATATGTCCGCGGTCGCTGAGGTCCGGGTGAAGCGAGGATCGACATGGATGATTTTTGCCCCGTTCTGTTGCGCCTTCCGGATCCACTTAAACGCCATGGGATGGTTCTCGGCCACGTTGCTGCCTTCTACCAAGATCGTCTTGGCATGCTGCATGTCGATCCAATGATTGGTCATCGCTCCACGCCCGAAGGAGGCCCCCAGACCGGGGACCGTTGGGCTGTGTCAAAGTCGTGCCTGGTGCTCGACGAAAGGCATTCCTAGAAGCCGTGCTGCCTTTTGAAAGAGGTAGCACTCTTCGTTGGTATTCTGTGCGCCGCCGAGGAAGGCAATTGCATCTGTTCGGTTGACCGGAACCTCTCGATCGCCCAGGCTCTCGGTCGCCACCCAAGTCTCGTCGCGAACTTTCTTGATCTTTTGCGCCACGCGTTCCACAGCATCCTTCCAACTGATCTCTTCCCATTGGTCGCTGCCAGGCGCGCGGTAGCGCGGGGCCGTGAGCCGCTGCGGCGAAGTGTGTGTCGCGAACATCGAGATGCCTTTTACGCACAAGGATCCGCGATTCACGATGTGATCGTAATCGCCTTCCATGGCGATCAGTTGGCCTTCGCGTACGGCGGCGATCATCCCGCATCCGCATGAACAGAAATTACAAGAAGTGGTGAACTCGCTTACGTTCGAGAGCTTTAACTCTTTTGCGGCCGCTCTTATCGCTGGGACGTCAAGCAGCTCGCCGACAGCGAGTCCTACGCTCCCGCCGATGCTCGCCCTGAACCATTCCCTGCGGTTAATTGTCCGCGAGTCTCGAGCACCGAAGTCAGGGTCACTTCGATGATTCGAAGGCTGTTGGCCGACCTCTTTATCTTCATCCATCGTTCGCTGGCCTCCGCAGGTAGACGCCCAGACAGTACTCTCTGCTCGTATCCTTCCGCATCGGTACAGTCCGATTCAGTTGATGTTATTAGGCCGCGGAGCGCGGATAACGACTGGCACTTTTGACAGTCCGTGCGATCCGGGACTGCCTGAAATCAGATTACTCAGGTCAGCGCGGCGATTCTTGGTCCTTGCGGACAAGCGTCAAAAGGTATGCGGGGATTCCCAAGCAAACGAGAACCGCTGCGGCGGCCGAAAAAACCATGAAAGCAATCGCGCCGTGGCCGAGAAACGAAAACGCTTCGACGATCAAGGCACAGATCAAGATGAGGCCGACAACCTTGAGGCGCCCTTCAGTGGTCCGAGGAATTGGCATAGGCAGGCTCCTTCCAGAATTTCAGCTCGCCGAGCTTGGCGATGTCGTGGACCGTTTCATGACAGCCGCTTGAAACGCAGGAAAGCTTGTTCGATTTGATTTCGGCCATGATGGCGGGATCGGCGGTGTGTACGACGCCCTCTTCAAAGGAACGCGCGCCGGCGTGACAGTGTAAACACTCGCGGTTGTTGTAGGGTTCATAGAGCTTGATATCTTCCGGCTTGGGCGGCGACCCCAGATAGTAGACGTACATGTGGCGGAGGCCGCCGAACTTTGCCTTGAGCCCGCCGAACATCGCGTAGTTCGTGTGACAGGTGTAGCAGGCTTGGTCCGGGGGAACGCGATGATTCTGAAAATGAGAAGCCGGAAGCTGGCCGGGATCGTCAATCCACAGACTCTTTCCGTACGGCTCCATGATGTGACAGGAGAGGCAGAACCGCGTGCTCTTCGAGTTGTCCATTTGCGCAGAAAAGCCCATCCCTACGCAAAGCAACGGAAACGCGAAGAAGCCCAGAAAGGCGGCGATTTTTCCGGCCGTGGTCGCCGTGGTTTGTGGTCGAATGACGAAGACCGCAATCAGCGCGACGGTGAGTGCGATCAACAGAATCAGCAGCAGAGCAGGGAAATACATGAGCGTGTCCCCTCAACGCCTTTCGGCGATCGAGCGTGAAAACCGTTAGAAAAAACTACTTCGCGAGCGAACGGCAGTACTCAACGAGTGGCTTGATCTGATCGGGCTTCAGGCTCGCACCATACTTCGGCATTTTGCCTTTTCCCTTGGTAATGACTGCGGCGAGTTCGTCATCAGACATGGCCACAACCGCCGGGTCGGCGAAGCTGCGCACTTTCATTGCCTTGCCGGCCGGTGTTTCAGCCTTGCCGTCCGGACCATGGCACGAGGCGCATTTCTGCTTGTAGAACTTCGCGGAAGCTTCATCGGGGAGCGCGCGCGCGGGATGCAAAACGAGACCAACGAGGGCCGCACCGAGAATGATCGTTATATTCCTCTTGCGATTCATGAGCTTTTCTCCTTGAGTCTTGCGTGAAACACATTTGCCTCTGTTCCATCCGCGAGCTCCTAGAACATGTAGCGCACGGATAGCGTAACCAGATTTCCCCGAAAGTTTCTTGATGCCAATACATCCTGTACCGCAGCCCCTCCCGTGCCGAATGTCGGATCCTCATGGTATCCGTAGTAATCCCAGAAGGCTTTGCCGGTCCATCCTTTCGAGATCTTGTATTCGAGGCCACCATAGGGGTGCAGCCACTTGGAATCCAGAGGTCCATTTACTTGATTGGGTATGAGAGCTAGTGGATCGAGGCGCAGGTCCGAACCGCTGGTACCTGTTAGGTTGGCACCCAGCCGAACCGTCCACCGATGTATCGGTTTATACGAAACGTCAAAAAAGCCGTAGCTGGATTTGTTTGTATACGTGGATAGCTGCTGTATTAATCCCGAAACATTGGGACAGGCCAAGCTCCCTGGAGCAGCCTGGCCACTCACAAAGCAAATGAGCACCTGCGAAAAAACGTCGTTGTAATCGTACCCAATCTCCATTCCCAGTTTCTCATTGGGCTGAATCATCGCCGAAATGCTGTAAGCGCGATTGTGCTGCAGGTCGCCTTGCTGAAACTGGTTGTTGCGCCCTTCCCAAATCAAAATGCTGCCATCCAGATTCAGCCAGTTGGTCACGTTGTATTTGCTGCGTACCCGGTACTCTTGCGACGTCTTCGGACTAATTCGTGTAAACGTCCCGTCCGCGCTGAAAAACTCTCCGTCAAAACTGATCCTCCACTTCTGGTTCGGCCGGAACCATAGCCCGATCAGACCGGAGTATTCGTTGATGGGAGGTACGGCTGCGCCAGCGGGCGTGAATCCGGGGTTCGAGCTGAAGGCGATCGAGCCATCACCGTTCAGCGTGCAACCCGCTGGAAGATTGCCCTGCGATAATGGCAGCGTGGAATCCACTAGCTTGCAGGAACCGCGAGCGGCAAGCTCGGGCGTTGGCCCCGGATAAAATACTTGGTTGACCGTCTCAAAAAAATTGTCAGCGATGTAACGATTCCGATACCGGAATCCGACCCGTACTCCCAGCTTTTCGGAAAAGCGATAGTCGAACTCGGCCAGGTTTGTCTTCTCTTCCTGTTTCAGAAAACCGCTGTCCGCGATGATGGAAAGATCCGGGGCCGAACTTGTCGTATGCTCCACGCTTCCCGCCAAGGCACCCGCGGGAGGGGTGCACGTAAGGGGCACTGGGGCGCCAGGGGTAAAGAAATGCGCCGCTGTCAGCAAGTCGGGGCTGAAAAACGAGCAAGTGGAATTGTCGAACCCCACGGGGTTGTGCCAGTTCGAATAGTGAAACGCTTCATTGAAACTCAGCTTTTCGGTGATATGCCAGGTCGCTCCGAAATCCGCGCTGGCTGCCACGTGCCGGCCAGATACGGGACCCGTGTTGAATTCATTGCTCAGATTGCTTTTCGCGGTCCTCCCTAATATGTCCCGTTGGTAGCCGAACACATCCGTATCCCCGCTCGAGTAACTCAAGCGCGCGGTGAGATCCCAATTCTTCCAATAGTTCGACTGCATGCTGAGTTGTTCCGTCGGAGTATTCGTTCGCGTTCGTCCGTGATCCAGGTAGCCGGCGAAGAACGCGTTGCACACTGGATTCACAAATCCAGACGCAAGAAACGTCCCGCTGCAAGGCTGGTTGGCGCTAGCGTTTAGTGGAAGTCCTATGTCGACATTCTGTGTGGGGCTGATCGGAAACGGCTGTGCAGCACTCGTGCTCCCGGTGTCGCCTTTGTAATAGTTCCAAGTCTGGTCGTAGCTGATATTCGTGCGCGGCAAAACCATGACATCAACACCTACTCGGTAGGCATCCGTCGTTGTCTTGACGTCCTGCAGCAGGAATTGATCAGTACCCTCGTGAACTGATGAAAAAGCTGGCCCCTCCATGGAGTTGCGAGAATAACCCATGCGAAACCGCACCTTGGATTCTGGGCGAATGATCAGGTTGTAATCGCCCAGCTTGCGCCGCGTGTTCATGTTATGAGGCGAAAAGTTCAGCACGCATGCCGTACAAACCGTGCCACCGAAACCGGCAGGGCCGTTGGCAAATGGCGTGGTCGGATTCAGCGGATTTGCCAGCAGTGAGTAGTTCCATGTGTTCTGATCTTTGCGGAATAGCGCGTCAAACTTGTACCAGGTATTCTTGGCCACCCGCAGCCGCGATACCGTATTGGGATCGCCGCCATAGCCGAAATTACTGAACGAAATGCGGTCAAACAATGTCCCATGGTGATCGAGAGAGGTCATCTCTGTGTTAAATCCCAGCAACCTCGCTCCCTGCTGCAAATTCACAAACGTGTCGTACGTCTGGGTATCCCCGGAGATGCTTGTGAATCGCCCGCCGAATTCGATGGACTGCTTCACATTGTAATTTCCCTGGTTGATGCCCTTTTGTTCATCGTCCTGCTGCGCCCGCGCCCGCGGCGCTCCCGCGCACAACAAGCCGCCGAGCAATGCGAAGATAAATCCCGCCATGCGCCTCTTGCTGCTCACTCCGCTTGACTTGTGTTTTCCCCGCATTGCGGCTCCCCCTCATGGGGTGAAGAAAATACTGCTGCTGTTTGAACCATGAATGGCCGTATGGCACATCGTGCACGCTTGATACTTCTGCGACTGGTTGTGGAACGTGGGAATAGCTGCCGGCCCGGCATCCGAGGAAAACGCGTGACATTCCAGACAAAGGAGGTTTACCTGCGCGCGCTTCAGCAGTCGCGGATTGGAAGAGCCGTGAGGCAAATGGCACGACGCGCAGCCTTCTATCTTAACGACCTTGTGTTCATACACGAACGGTCCCGCTTTGTCCGTATGACACTTGAAACAAACCTGGTCCTGCGAAGCCGTAGCCCGCAATTGCCGAGTCAGGAATCCGCCATGCGGATTGTGACAATCGGTGCACTTCACCAGGCCTTCGTTCACTTGGTGGTGGAATGTCCGGTTGAACTGCTGGTCCTTGTCGAGATGGCAGCCGTAGCACAACGTCGGCTGCTTAGCCTTGAGCAAGAAGTCTTTTTCTTTTGCGTGATGCGGATCGTGGCAATCCGTACAGCCTACTCCGTTCTGCAGGTGTACCGACCGCGCGAAGTTGCTGTGCTCCTCGCCATATTGGTGGCAATCCAGGCAACGCGCGCTAATCTCCTTCGCTGATACGCCTTTGAAGGTGAATACTTTCGTTTTGTCACCGCCACCCTCGACGTGCTCCTTCCCCGGACCGTGGCACGCTTCGCACCCATGCCACTCCGGCCCCTTCTTCGTATCCATCGTCGTTACAAAGTGTGGTGAATCTTCGTAACTCTTGACAAATCCCGGGGTCGGCATATCTGCATGGCAAGTCTTGCAAGTCTCTTCCCCCACGTACAGTGACGGATCCGTCGGACGTTGGTAGGCGGCAGTTTGATTGCTTTTCTGGGGACTCTTAGCGGCCTTAGGAGTTGTGGCGGCTTGAGGATTCTCGCCGGACTGGCCTGAGGAATTCACGGCCGCCAGCGCAGCGGCCAGCAACGCAGTCGCCAACAAGAGCGCGGAAGCAGAGCGGTGACGGTACGACATAGACATCACACCTTGCGCAGCGAGCACCCACCCACAGGTCCGGTATGCGAAAGTACCCTCCCCCTATCCGTTTCATTCGTCGTTCGCTAAACCCTGCTGGTAGATGGGCTCACTCTGGACGGTACTCTTCCGCGTGCAAGCATCCTGTCGTATCGGTACAGTCCGATTCATGTAATGTTATTAGGCCTCCTGAGCGCGGATACCAACTGGCACTTTTGACAGGGGTTTGCCTCGTCCCGAGCGAATTATGAATATCATTCGCCGGGACACCGATGCCTTATGAGAACCTGGACTTGGCGCAGCCCTGGGAAGGGTTCAAAATCGAAAGCGCAGCTCTTAAGACCAAGCTAGCGAGCCGGCGCATCAAGTCTGGCTAACACGCCGCAGACGCTTCGTCTTTTTTCATCAGTTCGCTTGGCTGGAGCGTGACTATGCGTTTCCCCGAAAAAGTCGACACCCACCACAAAACGCTCATCCTGAACCTCGATTCATCCACCTTTGGCTCTTTTGCCGAAATCGGCGCCGGGCAGGAAGTCGCGCGCTGGTTCCTTATAGTCGGCGGCGCTTCTGGGACCGTCGCTAAAACTATCTCGGCATACGACAAGGAAGTCAGCGACGATCTCTACGGCTCGGGTCCGCGCTACGTTTCCAGGCAACGGCTTGACGCCATGCTGGAGAACGAGTGGACCCAGTTGCTTACACAATTAGAAAGCTCTCGCGGGTCGCATACTCGCTTTTTTTCCTTTGTCGATACCGTCTCGGCGCGTAACTACGCCGGAACCAACGATCCCCATGGCTGGATAGGTCTGCGGTTCCAGTTGCAGCCCGGCGGCCCACCTAACGATATTCTGCTGCACATTAACATGCGGGATCCTTCGAATGTCCTTCAGCAAGAAGCTATTGGCATTCTAGGAGTCAATCTCATTTACGCCGCGTTCTATCAATTAGCGACGAAAGAATCGTTTTTCGCCGGCCTCGCACAAGACGTAGTCAAAGAGCGAATCGAAATCGACTTCGTTGATTTTCGCGGTCCTGCGTTTGCCAGCTGGGATCGCCGCCCACTCCTGGCATACCTCGTGCACGCGGGACTCGCAGAAGCTGTGTTCTTCTCCTCAGCCGGCACCGGTGTCCCTCCCACGGAGGTCCTATACCAAAGAGCCGTTGTGCTCGCGCCGGGGTATTTCGGTCACGTGGATCCCGCTCACAGTCAGATTCATGTCCAAATGCTGGCGGCAGGAGTTCGGGAACTTCGCCAGGAGTTGGGGGAATCCAGCTCCGCACCGATTGGCATCTTTTCCCCCTCGGCAGCTCCGCTTAGGCCCGACGCACCAGCCCCAGAAATGCCCGACCTTCTGCGCCGTATCGATTCGCTTTTGGCCCAAGGCGGCAACGTACTTCTATTTCGCGAACGCGAGCTTTACGCCATGACAGCCCTCGTGAATCGCTATACAAATGCACCTGTGCGCTTCGTGGCAGGTCTTTCGCTTTTGATCCGAACGTTTAGTGATCCCTACTTCAGTCTGGAAGGCAGACGTCTTGAGGGTCTCTCTCGTCTCTTCGCGCAGAACGTGCGCATCTACGCTTATCCTATGACTGTGGTGGATTTGCAGGAAGCGATCAAGGGTTTTTCGCCTAGCGGTTTGGAATGGAGCGAAACGAACGGTTGGGTCTCCGCTGGACAACTGCGTGTTGCCCCTCCTCTCGGTCACCTCTACGCGTACCTGCTCGCAAGCAATTTTCTCGTCCCCATGCAAATTCCCGTAGCCCTTAGTGTCAAGGCTTGATCAACGCAGTTTCTACCGGCTCGCCGCAACCGACTTATCAAACGAGCGAATCGCCTCCTTCTCGTCCTCCATAATTTCGAAGATGGTGTATAGCCTTGTGATCTGCATTAGGTCATGAACATTCTTGTTTAGATGGAGCAACTTCACTTCCCCGCCCTCTTTCCTCACGCTCGTAAAAGCGCTGATCAAGTGGCCCAGTCCTGGGCTGTCGATGTGATCCACTTTGCCCAAGTTGAACAGAATCTTCTTGTGTTCCCTGCTCAGTAGATCGTGTACAAGACCGCGCAGCGCAGCGCTCTCTTCTCCAAGAACGATCCTGCCGCTGATGTCCACGATGGTCACGTCTCCGATTTGTCGCGTATTAGTAGTCATATCCATGGGCGAACTCCAGATTTCTCGTTTAAAAAGGTCCGTCTGTTGGTGCGAGCAGAGTCCCTGCACTGTCCTCAAAAGAATCTTTAGGCTTTAGCTGATCATATGCAGCCTGGCAAAATTCGCAGTTACCCAGACATATAACCTGGTGACAAATCAGGCTACAACGTGCGTGCGGATGTTCTGCGGGATCAGGAAGAAGTACGACGCGTACTGCAGGAAGTACCTCGAGGTTCACGGCAGGGTCGTGGATTTCATCACGCCTTCCATCGAAGGCGCAACATTTTATTTCAGCGGTCGCTTTGCCGACTACGGAGATGTTGGTAGAGGCGGTGGCGATCGAATTCGCAGTCCCCCCACACAGACTTGGACGGCAATGAATTAGTGTCACCGCTCTGCCTCAACCGTTGTCAAATGTTGTCAGGAAACGGAGCGGTGCCCTGCAGCGCTGAGGGCAGTCCCATCCCATAGCCACGGTAAATCGAAACTTGGGAACAAACATTAACAAATACCGTGCAAAACCGTGATGCAAGACATAGGAAAATGCTAGACGAACCAACTACTTAGCCTTTCTGCTCTTGCCTTGGGCGCAGGAGGTCCCGAGTTCAAATCTCGGCGCCCCGACCAATTACTCCTTTATTTTCAATGCACTGTTCCTGATACTTCGGTTCTCGCAATGGTCGGCGGCAATTGGACCCCGCGCCCAATCACTGGTACATTGCTTGTCATACGGAGGGTCTCACCTCGAGCATTTCCGCCAACCCAGTCCGTCCGGCGGGCTCACGGGCAGTCCCACGCGTTTCCGTCTCCCTCACCAATCACAAAACGAAAGCGAGCACACATGTTTAAGAGACTCATAGCAGGCGCTGCGATCGCGATGCTGGCCTGTGCGGCAGCCTCCTCCCTTCACGCACAAGACGTAACCCAAGCCGACAAAGAAAAGGCGCTGCAATACCTCGAAACCACCAAGAAGGGCGTCATCGACGCCACCAAAGGACTTTCGGACGCCCAGTGGAATTTCAAGCCCGGACCGGATCGCTGGTCCATCGCTCAATGCATGGAGCACATCGCCGCCGCCGAAGACTTCATCCGCGGAATGGACGTCGAACAAGTCATGAAGGCGCCCGCGGCCGCCGACCGCGACCTGAAGAAGACCGACGACGCCGTCATCGCTATGGTCCCGGACCGCTCGCATAAACTGCAGGCGCCCGAGCCTCTCGTTCCGACGAACCGCTTCGGCTCGCCGCAAGGCTCCGTCAAACATTTTCTCGAAAGCCGCGACAAAACCGAGGACTTCGTGAAGACCACGCCAGGCCTGCGCGATCACGTCAGCGACAGCCCCATGGGAAAGCTGGACGGCTATGAATTCGTTCTGCTGATCGCCGCGCACAGCGAACGCCACACCAAGCAAATCCTGGAAGTAAAAGCCGACCCCAACTACCCAAGGAACTGAGATCGGCTCGAGACGAGTGCAATGAATGACGTGAGCGACAAAAATTGAGGGTCGGGCGGCGGAGAGATCGTCGCCGGCCCTCCGTTTTTTACGGCGGAGGGAGCACAGATGAAGAAGGATTTATGCAAGTGCGCTTTGCGAGTGAATCCATCCGAAGTGCAACCACCCGATTCGCCGGCTGCCGCAAAGCCATGAACATGAATCTATTGCGAAGCGACGGCAGTGTCGAGAACGTCCGCGACCTCGTCAACCTCTACAATCCATACGACCCGCTCGAAGAGGCTTGGACGATTCCCGCGCCGTGGTATTTCGACGAACGCATCGCCTCGCTCGAGCGCGCCAGCGTTTTCAACTCGACGTGGCAGGTCGTGGGCCGTACGGATCAGGTGCGCAACAACGGAGAATTTTTCACCGCCGATTTGGTTGGCGAGCCTCTCGTGGTGGTCCGCGGCGAAGATGGCCAGCTGCGAGCCTTCTACAATGTCTGCCGCCATCACGCCGCCGCCGTCGTCACCGAGGCACACGGCTGCGCGAAACAATTCCGCTGCCCCTACCACGGCTGGACTTATGGAATCGATGGCGCGCTAAAAGGCATGGTCGAATTTGACGGCGTCTGCAATTTCGATCGCGCGGAAAATGGCCTGATCCCGATTCGCGTCGACACCTGGGAGAATTTCGT
>DASXMM010000161.1:0-2610 GCA_036495665.1 Candidatus Acidiferrum sp.
CCTAACGCCGCCAGATTCGGGCAGGTTTTGGATGCCACGCAGTTTGCATAATCGACCGCGTGCATACCGTCAATGCTGATGAGCAGCACGTGACGAATGCCATTACGGTTGTTCAGGTGATTTCCATCTTGCGCGCTCGCGACTGGAGCGAACGAGATGGCAGAAGCAAGTAAAAACGAAAACGATTTCCCGACAATTTTAGACAACATATAAATATAAAAACCTCCACCAAGAGTGATAAAGCCAAGTTGTTGCGATTCAATGACTCCCGCGTTAATTCTTGCTAGCAGCATGCGCAACTTTTTCTCAAGCTGCGGGTAAATTCGCTAACACCGAAATGCGTCCCATTAAAACAAAGCAGCCCGGGAAATCGAAATTCCGTGGGCTGCCCGCCTTACTACTCCACTTCCTGTGGATAAAGTTGGAAGAATTCTTCCGCGTTACTACGCCCTAGTGCTTGTCACGCTCACTGTCGCCGCAGCCGTTGTGTTCGTGATCGCGGTCTTGTCCGTGTTTCGAGGTGTCCACAAAAACCAATCCCCCGGGCACGGACAGGCCGGTCACGATCGGCGTGATCACTCCGGTGGAAAAGTTTAGCGTTCCAACAAAAGGCCCGCCATCAGCCGCCGTATACGCGGTGCCGGGCGCGAAGGCGTTCGTGGTGAGCTTGTAAACGGTGTTCAGACCCTTGTCGGCGAATAGGATGAAGCCTTCGGTAGAGGTCGCAAAATTCGTGTCGTCGGTTTCGACGGAGGTTGAAGCTCCGCCGGGACCGAGGAAGCTTAGCGGCACACGCAGCACGCGCTGATTCGCTGAACCGGGATCGGCGACGATGATGATTTCCTGATCGCCCTGGCTGTCCAGAACGATGTTGCCGAATGGATCGAGCGTCATCGAGTCGGGATCCTGCAGATTCAGCGTCGTCGTTGTGCCCGTGGGGACGTCAATTGCGCTGGCGTTTCCGTTCAGTACACCCTCGAGATGGATCTGATTGCCCCGGAACTGCACAGAGACGATAGCCGGAGCCGTGTTCGGATTGATGAGGGGATTGGACGCGCTGAAGTATACCTGGCAGCCGCGGAAAACAATGTCATCGTAACCGCCGCCGTGCGGGCCGGTCCCTACTTGGAAAAACTTTTGACTCTGAGTCTCTGGATCGATGATGACGAGGTTGGAGTTGCCATCTTCATTTTGCAGCGCCCAGACGAGATGAGTGATCGGGTCGATTTTCACGCCATCATTGTGGCCGACAACGGTATAGGTATGAACGACGGTTCCGTCCATCTTGTACTCGACAACTTGGCTGCTCAAGCCGTCGACACCGCCCGGGTCATGACCGTCGCCATAGCCGATGAAGACATGGTCACCAAGAACGGCAACGGAGTCAGGAGCGCTCAGCCCGGAGGGAGCGGTCGCGAAGACAGATAACGTGTAAGGAGAAGCCGCCGCAGGGGGGGCAGTTTGAGCGAAGACTGGCGCCGTGAAGGCCGGAGCGGCGAAGACTATGAATCCCAGCGCTGCGCGAAGCAAGGCTGGCATGTTCGGTTTTTTCATGCGTTCTCTCCTGATTGTAAAGGTGTTCTGGGACTCAAGGAGAGTACGCCGCCTACAAAAAGGCTCTGTGAATGGATTGTTAACGTTCTGGAACGACGGTCAGGGTTGCGAGTAGTAGCCCTGGCGCGTGCGGGCCGTTAGCCCGGGCTTGCCGACGCGCACTTCAATTTGGTGGTATGCGTGTTTCTGGTCACCCAGCGGCGGATCAAAGGTGATCTCGTAATAAGCGGCTGCATCCGCGACGCACCTCTGCAGGAGTTGCGCAACGTCGTTGCTGGAGCTGAGCGCAATCCCGCCGCTTTGCGTGGCGATGACTTCCAGCGCCAGGTTGCCCGGCAGGACCTGGCTCGGTTTGCTAATCCCTTTGAGGAAGGATTCCCAGTAGAAAGTCCGGAAGCCGCCGGCGTCCGTAGTGCCTAACGGATCGACGCTGTAAAGAGTAATGCCGGCCTGACGCAAGCTGGTGGACAGACTGATAATATGCGCAAAGAGGTTGTCCTGCTGCTTTGCGCTGAGCTCGATGTTAGGGCCAGAGAGGATCGGCCAACCCGGAGACACCCAGAGAATGATTTTGCGGCCGGGACGCGGCGCCTCGCGCACGGCAAGTTCGTGGAGCGCATTGAGCGAAAGCCCGAGGCGTTCGTCGGCGCCGTAGAAGCCGGTGGAGCGGGTGATAGTCCGGAGGCCGACGGTGTACTTCTCCAGGGACGCACTCAGCGCGTTGCCGTCCGTCGAGAAGCCCTCCTGCACTTTGGTGCCATCGTCGGTAAAGATCGCGAGGGTCGTGGGATACGCAAGGTGACCTCCGTCGGCGCGCAGGAATTTGTCGATTTGCTCGCGTTCGTAGGCCACGCTCTGCTGACCGGTGTTCACGGCATCCACCACAAGAATCACTTCGATGGGCGCTTGCCGGCCATCAACGGCCTTGAAGGAAGTGATGGTCTCCACGGCTTTGTTATCCAGCAGAGTGAAATCCTGCTGTTGAAGACCGCTGACCGGCGCCCCGGATTTTGGTGTGACGACCACATCCAGCGTGATCCCGCCGGTGCCGGGCTC
>DASXMM010000162.1:0-5757 GCA_036495665.1 Candidatus Acidiferrum sp.
CACCAGCACATCACCAACCGCGCCACGCCCGACGTCTTCCGGTAATTCGCGATATCTTCCTTAATCTTCAAAGCCAGCTCGTACTTGTTTTTCCCCTTCTTGATGTTCGGCCCGTCGATCATCTTCACGTACTCATGATCGAACGCCGCCGTCATCGGCTTAATCCCCGAAAGGAATGTCTTCACCTTCGCCAGGTCCTGCGGATTCAAAACGCCCGCATTCGCCGCCGATTGGTAAGCGTTGTCCTTGAAAATATCCCATCCGCCAAACGCCAAATCCTTCAATTCCGCCAGCGGCACAAACTTCTTCACCAGCGGCGACCGCCCATCCGTCCGCTTCCCAAGCCGAATCGTCCCCAGTTGCGTCACGGATCCCACAGGCTGCGCCTTACCCTTGCGCACCAACTCCACTCCCGCCATGAACGTAGTGCTCACCGCCCCCATCCCAGGCGTCAAAATCCCAAGTTTTCCCTTCGCCGGCGCAATTTTCGCAGGTTTTTCCATGCAACTCCTCATTCACCAAGATTTGCAAGCAGTGACACACGCAGCAGCGAGCCTGCCGCGCCCCAAACAAACCAGTAATGATGAGCGAATACACCAGGATTTGCAAATCCGAACCGATTTTTGGAATGTGCTACCTAGGCGCCGACTGCATAGGGAGTTGTCGCCCTTGGCCGATTGCTCTTCTCTGTATTCAGAGTGAAGTAGAAAGTGGCGCCGCGCCCGGCCTCGGCCTCAGCCCAGATCCGGCCGCCGTGCTTGTGGATAATGCGTTGGACGGTGGCGAGACCTATGCCCGTCCCTTCGAACTCCTTTTCAGCGTGAAGACGCTGAAAAGGCGCAAAAAGTTTGTCGGCGTAGTTCATGTCAAATCCCGTCCCGTTGTCCCGCACGAAAAATGTCTGTTCGCCGCCGATGATCTGGTGGTCGATCTCAATCGCTGCGTATGCGGACTTTCGTGTGTACTTGATCGCATTGGATAACAAATTGATGAGCGCCTGCCGCATCAGGCCATAGTCACATTTGATTAGCGGCAAGCTCCCGACACTCCATCGAACGCCCCTCTCCCGCGTTTCGCTTTCGAATTCCTGAAGGACCTCTTCGACCAGCAAGTTCAAGGCAACATCGCGAAGTTTCAACCCCTGCCGGCTCACTTTCGCCAACATAAGCAGGTCATCGATCAACGTCGACATCCGTATGGCCCCATCCTTGATCTTTTGTAGATACCTTTGCCCTGCCTCGTCCAAATGCACGGCATGACTCTCGATCAGCAGACTGGAGAAACCATGAAGATGTGTCAACGGAGCGCGCAGATCGTGTGACACCGAATACGAAAAGGCTTCGAGCTCTCGATTTGCCTCCTCAAGTTCGGCGGTGCGGTCCGCAATCCGCTGTTCGAGCTGCTCATTAAGTTTTCTGAACTCTTGCTCCAAGCGCTCGCGTTCGATCGCATATAGAATCGCGCGCGTGAGGTTATTTCCATTTACATTGACCTTCGCGACGAAATCTTGCGCGCCTCCTTGAACCAGCTTGAGAGCCAGCGTGTCGTCTTGCATTCCCGTAAGTACGATGATCGCCACTCCCAGCGCATGTGCCTTCGCCCTGACGAAGGTTTCCTGGCCAAAACTGTCTGGCAGCGCCAAATCGAGCAGCATCGCGTCAACCCCGCCCGCGCCAAGACGCGTCAGGCCCGCTGCAAGCGTTTCCGCGGTCTCCAGATCGAACGGATCGTCAGTCGCCTCCGCGAGCGACTCTTGTATCAGCCGCGCATCGCCCGGGTTGTCCTCGATTAGTAGAACCTTAATCCGCGGAGAGTTCATACCTTTTGATTGGATGGTAGTTTGACGATGGCCAGCCAAAAATCCTCGATGTACGTCACCACCGTCACGAATTGATCGAGATCGACCGGTTTCGTGATGTAGCAATTCGCGTGGAGATTATAGGTTTTCAGAATGTCTTCTTCGGCCTTCGAGGTTGTGAGGATCACCACGGGTATCCTCTTGAGGTCAATGTCTTCCTTGATTTGCGCAAGAACCTCCCGGCCATCCTTCACCGGCAAATTCAAATCAAGTAGGATCAAATCGGGTCGCGGCGAATTCTTGAATTTGCCCTGCCGTCGCAGGCACGCCATCGCTTCCGCGCCGTCGCTGGCGACCATAAGGTTGTTACGCATTTTGCTGTCTCTGAGGACTTCCTGCGTCAGGCGCACATCTGCCTCGTTGTCCTCGACCAGCAAGATGTCAATTGGTTGTGGCGGTGAGTCGAAGTTCACGGGAATCGGTCTCCTTAACATTCATCATTTCTCCGTCTCCGATCGTGAAATAAAAAATCGAGCCACCTTCGGGAGATGGCTCGACCCAGATTCGCCCACCGTGCCGCTCGGCAATCTTCTTGCACATAGCCAGACCGATGCCCGTACCCGGATATTGGGTTTTCGTATGCAGCCGCTGGAAGATCACGAAGATTCGATCGCTTTGCTCGGGTGCGATGCCGATCCCGTTGTCGCGTACCAAAAGTTTCCAGTCGCGGCCGTTGCGTTCCGCGGAAATTTGGATTCGCGGCGAATCGTTGCTCCTGAATTTCACCGCGTTGGTTATGAGATTTTGAAACAACTGGCCAAGCTGCCCTTCATCCGCGAGCACCACCGGCAAAGGATCGCGCTTTATCACTGCCCCGCTGTCTTCGATTGCCAGCTTCAAGCTCTTCAGAACGCGGTCCAGCACCGCGTCACAACTTACGGGAACGAGCGGCTTTCCCTGGGTCCCCACCCGCGAGAAGGCCAGCAAATCGTTAATCAGCGTCTGCATTCGTTTGCAGCCGTCCACTGCGAAGTTGATGAACTCTCTGGCTTTGTCGTCCAGTTTGTCTTGATATCGTTTGGCCAGAAGTTGGGTAAAACTCGAGATCGTCCTCAGCGGCTCCTGCAAGTCGTGCGAGGCCACATAGGCAAACTGTTGCAGCTCCATGTTGGATCGTTCCAAATCCTGGGCGCGCTCCGCCAGTTCGGCCGTGCGCTCCGCCACCCGCCGCTCCAAATCGGCGTTGAGTTTTCGGATATCCTCCTCAGCGCGAGCGCGCCGGCCCATTTCCCGGTGAATGATCAGCCCTGCAATAAACAGGAAAAAGAAGCCCAGTCCCTCGCCGGTCACGATGATCGTTCTCGCCGTTCGCGAACTGACTTCTAATTCCGCCGACCTGAGCGCGAGTAGCCGGCCTTCTTCCTCTCTCATCCCGGCTATTTCCGTCCGGATTTTGTCCATTAACTCTTTTCCATTACCCTCACGCACGGCTGTGATCCCTGCCTCCATGCCGGACTCTCTGCGGATGTTTATGCGATCTTGCAGTTCGCCAAGTCTGGCTGTGACCAACGGCTCGAGTCGCCCCAACGCTTCCTGCTGCCTGGGGTTGTCGGCGGTAAGCTCTCGTACATCCTTGAGGCTTTGCCTGGCTCCGCCGAGACCAGTCTCGTACGGCGCCAGATACAAATCGTCGCCCGTGAGGATGTATCCATGCTCGCCAGTTTCCGCATCGGTCATACTGGTCCGCACATCGCCCAGCTTTTCAATGACCACGTGCGTGTGCGTCACCCAGCGCCTGTCCTCGGAGTTGCGCATCAGGCTCCAGTACGCGAGAACGGCAACGAGCAGCAGCACCGCGGACGCGCTCGCCAGCCCTGCGATCAATTTGCCCTTGAAGGTCATAGTTTGCCGGAACAATTCATCTACGACGGTCTAATCCCGCGAAATCATCGGCAATAGAAACTCCTGCAATCTCTCGCTCTCCCCCACCGGCAATCGATCCAAAAGTATCCCCATATGGTTCCCGCCAATAATCCTCACCACCGATCCCGCTCCGACGATCGGCTTCATCCTCTGCGTAAGCTCCATGCTGACTTGCACCGGCGAGCCCGCGGGAATCATCCGGTGCGATTTCACCAGCAGCCCTTGCATGCTGACGTCGACCGTTTCCGCGACGATCTCCTCGAACCCGAATTTTAGCCGCACCTTGCTCTGCAAAGGCACTCGCCGTGTTTGCCGCCTCTCGTGGTCCATCCGTCCTTGCGTTGCCCGCACCAACTTCAACAGCCGCTCCTTATCAATCGGCTTGTACAAAAAAAAGCTAGCGCCCGCGGCAAACCCCTGCGACATCGCACTCGGCCGCTGATCGTCGCTCAACAAAATAATGGGTGTGTTTCGATTAGACCCCGTGCGGCGCACCTCCCGGGATAATTCGATCCCGTCCGGCGATTCCATGTGCAGGCCGAAAAACACCATGTCGAACTTGCCCTCTTCCAGAAAACTCACCGCCTGCCCGCTTTGTGTCAGCGTCAACGCGTCAACGCCAGCCGCGTACAAAACCTTCCTGATCAGGTCGCACGTCGTCGGTTCTTCGTCCACTACCAGAGCTCGTCTTTGCATCTCAGCCTCCTGGTGGTGCTATCCGGCTGCGACCGGTTGTAACCTTGTCCGCTGGAACGCCCCGCCTGCTCGCGCATTGTCAGCCAGTGGGCAATAGCGCGGCCCGCGATATCTCATAGCAATCAAACTGCACTCCCACCCCCATCTTCCCGCCCGACTCTCCGGCCCGCTCCACCCGCACCACGTGACCCGTGCATCTCCATTCCGTCGAAGGCTCGTCCGTGATTTCTTCGGGCATGTTCAGGAGTATCTCCACCGTTTCCCCTTCGCGAAGCGGCGAGTCGCTTGCAAAGAAGATGCCGCTCTGCGAAAGATTCACCGACTCCGTTCTCTGTTCAGGCGCCTTGGATTTCCAGATCCGTACACGCAGCGGAGTCTTGAAGCTAAGTCGACGCGCCAGTCGGCGGTCGGACCGGGGTATTTTCATAGTCGTCTCCGTGCAACAACAGGAAGGGAGTACTGCCTTTGGGGGAACTTAGGGGAGCACGAGTATAACCATCGGCTTCGAATTTTAAAACATTAATTGTTCATCTATTTTCGAATCGTTTTCCACTCTAGCGATTGTCGAAGTTCGTTTCCAAATTCCTCGGCGGCTCGCCTTCCACCGCACTCAGACCACCGCCAGCGGAACAGAAAGTCCCTACTTTTCAACAGCAAACGCGCTCGAGCCGGGAGATCTTCCCACTGTCGCCCACCTTCAGCGCGTCACAAAATCATCTCTATCCAGAACATTCCCGGGTTCACCACTCTGAGTCGCGTCGAACGCGTGCTGTTCTACACTCCCGAATAGACAGAAATAGGGTGGCTCGCCGCCGTTGGCGATTCCCAAATTGAGCCAAATTGCCAAACCGGAACAAACCGCGCCCCAAACACATCCTCCATCCTTCATTACTTCTAACTTCTAATTTTTCGCTTCATTCTTGACCGCCGCTAGTACCGGACGGTGTAGGTGCCGGGCTTTAGCCCGGCCACAAGGGTTTATCCGGAGATCACAAGAGGAACAGCAAAAGAGACCGGCAGCGCCTCAAAACCAATCGCTCCGGTAAGCCACCCACCAACTCGCATAAGCAATGGGAATCGTCGCAAACACCGCCCACCAAAACGGCAGCGCAAGATCCGCCACCAGCCCCAGCCCGCTAAACGTCAGCCAAAAAATCTTCTTCTGCACAGTTCCATTCTAGCCGCAATACCCGCGCGAGAGGTCGCCTCGCGCGCAGCCGTTCCACAGTTGCAAATCCGACGCCTTTTATGCTCCGATTTGAAACGACCGCCGGTGCGAACCCCGAGAGATTCTCAACGTGTCGCATCTCCATTTCGCCGTTTCTTCGCCTTGACAAAAA
>DASXMM010000163.1:0-8942 GCA_036495665.1 Candidatus Acidiferrum sp.
CAATCCAACACCGGCTTCCAGCCACAAACCATCCAATGGCAAGAATCATGGGCTGACGATTGCGGTTACGCTCAGTCGCGCACCGTCACACGCGTCGCCCACTCCCAAGCGGAACTCCAGGAAATCCTTCGCCAAAGGCAATCCGCGCAAAGAAGAAGACCCTCGGGATTTTTCGATCCCTCGGATTGCTACGCTGGAAATTGGATTTACTACCGCCATCGCTACGCCAGAGTCATGCCTCGGGTCCCTAAGATTCCGCCCGGATGCAACGGAAAATGTCCCCCGATCCATCCTCCACATCCGCTGTGGGTGCGCGTAGGCAATAAAGTCGGCTTCGTCCCCCGCCATCCCAACGACGTCCCCGGCAAACCTCCTCTAAATCTAAAGAACGGTTTCTTCCTTCCACCTTCAAAACCGGGCGAGCGCTTGCGGCAGGCAGCGTGGGATTCTTCCCAAAAGGTCAAGGTTCTGGACAAAGTCCCCTCAGAAGTTCAAAGGGAACCGTCGCCCCGCGGCCCTGCAGTCCCAGCCCCGGACATCCACGGCCGCCTGGTGGAACCAATCCACGACGGCCCGCGCGCCCCGCACCAATCCGAGGCACACATCTCCTACAGCTACAAAACCCACACCTTTACGATGCCTGCCACACTAAAAGGTGGAAAATCCACGGAAGTTGCGATTGGCGGAATTCGTTCCAACGGAAAAGTCGGAAGCTTTGCCGACGGCCATTCCAACTCCTATGCCTCGTCCTTCGCCCACACCACCGCGGCCGCACCTTACAACGGTGGCTCCAGCCGTTTTGGCGGTTACTCTGGCGGACGCTTTTCCGGATCGTCCTCCTCTTCGGGCGGGGGCCACAGTTCCGGCTCATTTTCCTCCGGTTCATTCTCAGCGGCGTCGCACTCTTCCGGCGGCGCCAGTTCGGCTGCCTCCAGCGGCGGTGGTGGTGGTGGTGGCGGTGGTCATGCGCACTAACAGCGGTTCGCTACCGCAAATGTGGTAGCCGCTTACCGCATCTAGGGTATCTGCAAGGAGGCAGACGCGATAGGCTAGGCCTGCAAGCAGGTTTTGGTTGATCGTACGAGGGGTCTAAGCGCTTGCGCTCCGGGCCTTGTGAAATTCCTTCAAACCGTTATTCGCCGCGACAATCTTCTCCAACTCCGCCACAACCTCCCCAATCTTCGATCCCGGTATCGCGCAATACAATTCGTCGTCACCCAATTCCGTATACACCCGATTCCCAATGCACCCGAGACTGGTTGTAGCTTGCCCCATTTCCAACACCTGCGGAAGAACTGCGCAAGTCGGCCGCATCATCATGGGACCCGGTTCAACTCCAGCCCTCGCCGACGCTTCCGCTAGCATCATCTGATGTTTTGCATTTCCGCGAATCAAGACAACCTGAGGCTCGAACGGCGCTTCTCGCAAAGGAGAAAAAGCCGCAAACGCAAAAGCTCCTTCGCGATGCGGAATGCGAGGAATCTCCGCTTCTTGCAGATAATTCATACCGATCATTTGCGCCAGCATCCCTTGCAGCTCGCTGGACTTTTCGGGACCTAGCTGAACGCCATGTGTATAAGCCCCGATCGGGCAGTTCTGATGGTCGTCGCCTGTCGTATAAAAAATCTCGCCGTCGCTCGCCATCTTCCAATACGAACAGCCCGCAGGTGCAGACTTCTTCACGCGAGCTACGCCCGCTGGAGCCGCGTCCATAAATGCGATAGCCACTGCCGCATGCTCTAGTCCCAAAAGTCTGTCCAATTTCTTTCCCAAGTCAAAACGATCCAAAATGTCCTCCCAAGTTGGTATTCAAGCACCGCGATTTCCGGAAAGAGGTACAGCACGGTTCCGAATGCATGAGCTTCGCGGCTAAGGCGCCTTAACGGGCGTCACTGGCGCCGACCAATGCGCATCCCGAAACTGCCACGCCCCATTCCGCAATTCCACGACGCCCGTGAAGTAGCCGCTCGCGTCCTCCCGATGTCCGTCCGCGTAATCGACCACCTCTTCATACGACGCCCCCATAACTGCCAGCTCCGATGTCAGAACATCCACCCGCAAGTCATTCCCCCAATGCAAATCGATATGCTTGTAGACCCGCGCGACTTCCGGTAGTGCCTGCGCCGCGGCCTGCCCGCTCGGAAAAGCCAGCTTCCCATTTACCGCCATAAAAAACTCCGGCCCGTCCGAGAAATATTTCCCCCAGGCAATCGGCCCATCCTGTGACACGTCATGCGCCACAACCCCCGTAAACCGCCGCACCGCATCTTCCACGGCCGCCCGCCGCTCCCCTGTCAACGCTTGCGCCCCATGAAACGAATGCACGCGTCTCTGACAACCCATACAGGCAACTACCAATATCAGCAGCACCCACCCACAAGCACGCATAAATTCACCTCGCGCTCGACCGTCATAGTCGACTTGCGATAACCGATTTCACGCCGACACTTAACCCATGTCCAGCACCGCCGAAGCCTCCGTGCCCTCCTCTTCTCCGACCTCTGTGCCCTCTGCGTTAAAATCCCTACGCCACTTCATAACACAACCGATACCGTCGACCACGACTGTCGGGCGGTGGGGCAGCTGTTGGATTGCTAACGCCAATTGAAAACATTTAGAACGCGCCCGGCCGATCAAGGGCGCGTATCCAGCGGATGCTTGCTCTTTTCGTAGAATTCGTTCTGAATCTTCAGGCTCTGCTCATCCGCTTTGGCCGCTCGAAGCGCCTCGACGATCGCTTCGATCCAATTCTTCATATTCCATTCGCCAAGCTCCCGTGTCGCCACGGAGCCGTCGCCGGAATAGTGGTTGGGAAACCGCGCATACCACCATATCCCCGTGTACACGTCCTCCGGCAAATTCACACGTTTCTGATCCGCTCCCGATTCGCTCGCGGCGCGGTCCTGATGCACCAACTCCGGATGCGACACCATCGTGTTCGCCGTTTCGTTCTCGCCCGCATGATAATCAATCCCAGTGGACTTCTTCGCCGGCCCTCCCGGCTTGCTGCGTTCGCCGTCCAGCACATACACCACATAGTCGTGCGGCCTATCCATTTGCGATTGCGCAAACAGCGGCAGCAAATATTCGTTTCCCCCATGCCCGTTCACAATCAAAATCTTCTTGCAGCCATTCCGCGCCATCTCATCGGTCGTTTCTTGCAGCAATCGCAACTGCAGCTCCAGGCTGTACGCAACGGTCCCCGGCTCGTGTTTCGCTTCAAATATCTGCCCAAAATAATATTCCGGAAACACCACCCCGTACTCCTGCGCCACCGCTTGCAGGGAAGCGTAACGTACGTTGAGCAGATCCGTTCCCAACGGCAGATGCGGTCCGTGCTTTTCCAAAATGCCAAACGGCAATAAACACGTCCCCTTCGATTGCTGTATCCCAACCCGGAAATCGGCCGCCGTCAACTCTTCCCACTTCGCCGAAATCTTACTCTGCGCCCGCACGGCCCCCGCTCCGAGCAACACAGCCGCCCCCGCCAAGGCGGTAAATGCCAATCGTGAACCACGAATCATCTCTCGTCCCTCCTCGTCGCCGCGAATTCTAACGCCACCGTCCCGAGAGCGCACTATTAAATCGATTCTGTGACCGGGATCAGGCGCCGCGGCAAAATAAGCGCGTGATTCGCACAATTCACCGCAACGCAACAAATGTTGCACTATGATACCCGAGCAAAGTATGCTGGAGTCGGGCTGGCCAGTGGCAGCTCTATCTGCTTGCACCTTCAGCATGCAGTCAAGCGTGAAGCATCTCGTAACGTATGTTGCGCTAGCGTTAGAACTCGCCAAGCGCGAAGCCGGCACCGGAAGAGGTCATGTGCTGCGGCTTGACAGAACGCAACGTACGTTGTAATTGCGTCACCGCACCGCAGAGGTTCCCGTTGCCCAAGTTCGCCCATGAGGCAAGTGAATGAGTGATGTCCATACATCCGGGGTGAAGCAAGACATCCAGATTCGAACGCCCGAACATGCACAGGACATGGCCGTCTGCGTCGAATTGCAGCATCGCATCTGGGGTTATGCGCCGCTCGACACCGTTCCCGATCAAATTTTTATCGTCGCAAAGAAAACCGGTGGCCAGGTCATGACCGCCTACGACGGCGACCTGCCGGTGGGTTTTGCTCTCGCCTTCGCCGCCACGCGCGATGGCCTGACTTATTTGCATTCTCACATGGTAGGCGTCGTGGACGAGCATCAAAACCGCGGCGTTGGCCGCCTCCTCAAACTCGCGCAGCGCGAAAACGCCCTCGATCGCGGCATCGATCTCATCGAATGGACCTTCGATCCCTTGCAACTCAAGAACGCCCATTTCAATATCGAACGCCTCGGCGCCATCGTTCGCCACTACGTCCCCAATCTCTACGGCCGTACGTCCAGTCCGCTGCACGCTGGTCTGCCAACGGATCGTCTCGTCGCGGAGTGGTGGGTGCGTTCCCATCACGTCGAAAACGTCCTCGTCGGCAACCACCACTCATCTTCTTCGCCCGTAGCTCGCGAACAAATCGCCATCCCCGCCGACATCCGGCGCATCTGCCGCGATGATCCGCACACCGCGGAAAAAATCCAGTCAAACGTCCGCGACCAATTCTCCGCGAACTTTGCCAACGGCCGCGCGGCCGTCGGCTTCGAACTCACTCGCGATCTCGGAACATACCTTCTGGAGCCTTATGAAGATTGAATCCATCACGCTGCGTGAAGTGCAAATGCGGTTGAAGGCCCCGTTTGAAACCAGCTTCGGCATTTCGCACCATCGCCGAATTCTTCTCGTCGAGGTGATTGCGGATGGCGTCAGCGGCTGGGGTGAAGTCACTGCCAGCGAAACGCCCGGCTACAACTCCGAGACCACCGATACCGCGTGGCACGTCATCTCCGACTTCGTCGCGCCATCCCTGATCGGCAAAACCATTTCCACCGCCTCCGAATGTCCCGCGCTGCTCGCCACGATTCGCGGACATGAAATGGCAAAAAGCGGCGTCGAAAACGCGCTCTGGGACGCGGAGGCGCACAGCAAAGGCATTCCTCTTTCGAAGTTGCTTGGCGGCACATTGGATGAAATTGCAAGCGGAGTCTCGCTTGGCATCCGCGAAAACCCGCAGGCCCTGGTTCGCCGTGTCGAAGAAGAACTTCGCAGCGGCTATCAACGCATCAAACTAAAAATCAAGCCCGGCAAGGATATCGATTACGTCGCCGCCGTCCGTAAAGAATTTCCCAACATCCTGCTTTCCGTCGACGCCAACTCCGCCTACCGCCTCGAAGACGCCGCGCATCTGCGCCAGCTCGATCAATTCAATCTGCTTATGATGGAGCAGCCGCTCAACTGGGACGACATTTACGCCCATTCGAAACTCCAATCGCAAATTAAAACCGCCATCTGTCTCGACGAGTGCATCAACAACGCTCGCCATGCGCTCACCGCCATCGAACTGAAAGCTTGCCGCATCATCAATATCAAGCTCGGCCGCGTCGGCGGCCACAGCGAAGCCCGCCGCGTCGAGCAAGTCTGCCGCACGCACTCCATTCCCGTCTGGTGCGGTGGCATGCTCGAGACCGGCATCGGTCGCGCTCACAACATCGCCATGTCGACGCTCGCCGGCTTCACCCTTCCGGGCGATGTCTCAGCAAGCAAACGCTACTGGAGCGAAGACATCATCGAGCCCGAAGTTGAAGTCACCTCAACCGGCACCATCCACGTCCCAAAAACTCCCGGCATCGGACACACCGTGCGCCGTGATCGAATTGATCAGCTCACCGTTCGCACAAACAATTGGAACAGCCAGCGCACCGCGGCCTAGACTCCTTCCACCAATCTCCTGCAACCTAGCACTGTTCGTTGGCGGCCTGGCTCTCGCCGTTTTCTGGCTACTAAATCGCCGCTTAGCGTAGGCAACCCCTGACTAGCGCCGCAACCGAAAACTGACCCGCTGAGGCCAAACCAAATCGCTTGACATTCCGCGCCCATCTACATAGGCTCACTTTCCACGAATGCAACAAATGTTTCACACGCTTGCCGGCTGAGGTTCCAGGGGAACCAGCGGCTCTGGCATTCTGTTCGATGACTTCATGTTGGGGAGGCTGTTACCGTGAAAATCTCCGTCCGTGCCGGACTTTTGTCTCTGGCCACCGTTTCGGTTTTTTGTTTCTCCGCGATTTTCGCGCAGGTTCCGAAGCCGGTGGCGAAGGCTCCCGTCGCGGCCGCGCCTAAATCGGCTGAGCCAAACGCTGGAGCGCCGAAAGCGCACGAACTGACCGCGGATGACGCGGACGCCTTTTTCGACGGCCTCGTGCCTGAACAAATCGGCCACGCCGATATCGCCGGCGCCGTCGTCGCCGTCGTCAAGGATGGCAAGCTGCTCTACGCCAAAGGCTACGGCTATGCCGACGTGGCCAAGAAAATTCCCGTCGACCCGGAAACCACCCTGTTCCGTCCCGGCTCCATCTCCAAAACGTTTACCTGGACCGCCGTCATGCAGCAAGTCGAATTGGGCAAGCTCGACCTCGATCGCGATGTCAACGACTACCTCGACGTCAAAGTTCCTCCCGCTTTCGGCAAGCCCATCACTCTTCGCAACATCATGACCCACAGCACCGGCTATGAGGAAACCGTCAAGGATCTTTTCCTCAGTTCCGAAAAGGATCTCGTGCCCAACGCCGATTACTTGCGCGTGCACATGCCCGCCCGCATTTTCCCGCCCGGAGTGACGCCCGCCTACTCGAACTACGCCACCACCCTGGCTGCCTACATCGTCGAGCGCGTCTCCGGACAGGACTTCAACTCCTACGTCGAAGAACATTTCTTCAAGCCGCTGAACATGACGCACGCGAGCTTTCGCCAGCCCCTGCCCGACAATCTCAAGCCCCTCATGTCCCAGGGCTACATCCTCGGCTCTGGTGAACCAAAGCCCTTTGAAGTCGTCCAGGTCGCTCCCGCAGGCTCGCTCTCTGCATCCGCCGTGGACATGACCCACTTTATGATCGCGCACTTGCAAAACGGAAAGTACGGAGACGCGCAAATCCTAAAGCCCGAGACCGCGATTCAGATGCATGCGCGCCAGGAAGGCTGGCCGCCTGCCATGCATGCCATGTGCCTCGGCTTCTATGAGCAGTCGGAAAACGGACACCGCAGCATCGGCCACGGTGGCGATACCGTTTCTTTCCATAGCGACATGCATCTGCTCTTGAATGACAACGTCGGGCTCTTCATCTCCTACAACAGTCCCGGCCGCGACCAAGTCGATTTGCGCGGCACGGTTTTCACGCGATTTATGGACCGCTACTTCCCGGAGCCCCCGCCGAACGAACCGGAAGTCCCCACCGCTGCGCAGGATGCGCACAACGTCGAAGGGTCCTACATGGTCAGCCGTCGTTTTGAGACGAATATTTTGGCGGTCACAAGTGTGCTCGGCGAAACGAAGGTCGTCGTCGACCCCAAGAACAACACCATTTCAGTCGAGGGTCTGAACGGTTTGAACGGCCAGCCGAAGCATTATCGCGAGATTTTCTCCGGTGTGTATCGCGAAGTGGGCGGGAAAGACAAACTCGCGTTCGTAAAGGATGCCATCGGCCGCCCCGTTTTCTATATCGACTATCCGTTCATGGTTTTTCTGCGCGTTGACAATTTTCTCGACAAGAAGGGATTCAATTATTTCGTCATCGGTTTCAGTTTGACCGTTGTCGCGCTCAGCCTGTTGCTCTGGCCCATCGGCGCCATGTTCCGCAGCCATTACGCCAAGCCGCTCACTCTCGACCCCGCGGCAAAGCGCCTGCGCATGCTGGTGCGGCTCAATTGCATTGGTATTGTCATCTTCTGCGTGGGGATGCTCACCGTCGTCAGCAAGATCACTTCCCTCAAACTTTCCGGTCTCGCGGAGGGTGCGGATATTTGGATTCACCTGTTGCAGGTTATCGGCGTGCTCACTGCCGTCGGCGCATTGATCGCGATCCTGAGCGCAGTGAAGTCTTGGGGCGGCAGCCAGCAGTGGCTCTGGTACAAAATCTGGAACACTCTTCTCGCCTTCGGGTGCGTCGGGTTTTTCTGGTTCATTTTTCACTGGCACTTGCTGAATTTCCATTTGAACTACTAGAGCCGAACCCAAATCACGCCGTCGATGTTGTAGGGGCGAAGCACGCTGCGTCCCAAGCGCCAAAAACCGCTAATACGAGAGATGGGTGGCGCGACAGATTCAATCTACGCTTCACTTATTGAGTGCAGGCAGAGCGACCAGCAAAGCTCTGACGCCGTTCCACAAAATCTGCACGCCGATGCACACCAGCAGGAACGACGACAGGCGCATGATGACGCTCATCGCCGTCTTCCCCAGCACGCGTGCCAGCCGATCCGCAAACGCGTAACACAAGTAGATGCTCACGGCGATGATCGCGCAGCCGACAAATATCTCCAGCATGCCCAGGGGCATCCATCCGTGATGCTGCGGCAGGTTAGCTCCGAGCGTGATCGCCACGGAAATCGATCCCGGACCGACCGTAAGCGGCAGCGTCAGCGGATAGAACGCGCTCTTGAACTCATCGCTCGGCGACACTTGCTTGCGCGCCTTTCCTTCGGGGTTGGTATCGTCATCGTCGCTGTGATTCAGCATGGCCCAGCCCGTCGAAATCACGATGAGTCCGCCGCCAACCTGAACCACCGGAAGCGAAATCCCAAAGATGGTAAGAATGTGCGTCCCAATCAGGCATGAGGCGATCAGCAAGAAGAAGCTGTTCACCGCAACGCGCCGCGCCAGCGCACGCCGCTCCGGCTCCGCATAATACGGCGTCAGCGTAAGGAAAAAAGGACTGCCGCCCAGCGGATTCACGATGGGAAACAGAGCGCTGAGAATCAAAAGTATGTTCTTTGCGGCTTCAAACAAAAAAGTTCTCCGAGGTTGGGAGTATATCCGAGACCATTGATGCCATCACAACTCGGTTTTGCAACTGCCA
>DASXMM010000164.1:0-11158 GCA_036495665.1 Candidatus Acidiferrum sp.
TCTGTTCAAGGACAACAAGACCGGCGCCATCGACCTTACTTTCGATCCGTCCAATCCTCACATCTTGTTCGCGGCGCTCTACGAAGCGCAGCGCTATCCCTGGACTGCCGTCAGCGGCGGGCCCGGCAGCGGGCTCTACAAATCGATCGACGATGGCGCGACCTGGAAGCGTCTTGAAGGGCACGGGCTGCCGTCAGGCGTTCTCGGCCGCATCGGCGTGTCGGTCTCCGGCGGCGATGGGAATCGCGTTTACGCCATTATTGAAGCAGAGAAGGGCGGGATCTACCGCAGCGATGACGGCGGTGATTCCTGGCAGTTGCTCAATCCCGATCACAAGTTCACGCAGCGCGCGTGGTATTTCCATCACATTTTCGCCGATCCCAAGAATGTCGACACGGTTTACGTACTCAATACGGCCGTCTACCGCTCGACCGACGGCGGCCACACCTTCAATTTCGTTCGCTCGCCCCATGGAGACAATCACGGCCTGTGGATCGATCCCAAGCATCCGGAATGGATGATCAACTCCAACGACGGCGGCGCAACGATTTCTCACGACAACGGCAAAACCTGGACCACCCAAGGCAATCAGCCGACCGCGCAGTTCTACCACGTGGCTACGGACAACGCGTTCCCCTACCGCATCTATGGCGCGCAGCAAGACAATTCGACGGTAGCAATCGCGAGCCGCAGCGATGATGGTGTGATCGACCGTCCGGATTGGTACGACGTCGGCGGTGGCGAATCAGGCTTCGTCGTTCCCGACCCCACGGACCCGGACATCGTCTATGCGGGCTCTTACGACGGCCTGATTACGCGCTTCGACAAGAACACGCATCAAGTGCAGGACATTTCTTCCTGGCCGTTGAATCCGATGGGGTCGGGCGACGCCGATTTGAAGCATCGCTTCCAGTGGACGGCTCCGATCGCCATTTCTCCCAACGATCCCAAAGTCCTATATCACGGCGGCGAAGCAGTGTTTAAGACGAGCGACGGAGGAATGAATTGGACCGCGATCAGCGGCGACTTGACGCGCAACGACAAAACGAAGGAGCAATCCTCGGGCGGCCCGCTGACGCAAGACAACACCAGCGTCGAATATTACGGCACGATCTTTGCGATCGCGGAATCGCCGGTGGAGAAGGGTTTGATCTGGGCGGGTAGCGATGACGGGCTGCTTCACGTGATTCGCGACGGCGGCAAAAATTGGGCCGACGTCACCTCGAAAGAATTCGGCGAATGGAGTCTGGTGAGCATTATCGAACCGTCGCCACATGCGGCAGGTACAGCGTATGTTGCGATCGATCGGCACAAACTGGATGACTTCCGTCCATACCTTTTCAAGACGTCTGACTACGGCAAGACCTGGACGAAAATCACCGCTGGATTGCCCGACAATAGCTATGCGCATGCGATACGGGAAGATCCGAAGCGCAAGGGGTTGCTTTTTGCCGGAACGGAAAACGGTATCTACATCTCCTTTGACGATGGCGCGCACTGGCAATCCCTGAAACTCAACCTGCCGACCACGCCCATTCACGACCTTGCGATAAAAGGTGACGATCTGATTCTTGCCACGCACGGTCGTGCGTTTTGGGTTCTCGATGGCATTGGTCCTCTCCGGCAAATGAACGCAGCCGCGACAACAGAGGAAGCGCGTCTTTATCAGCCGTCTGCAACGGTGCGCTTCCGAGGGCCGGGGTTCACGCCGCCATCCAGTATTCCAGTGGGAGCCAATCCGCCCGCTGGCGTTGTGATTGATTACTGGCTGAAGTCGGCGCCTAAGGAGCAAGTCACACTCGAAATTTCGGACTCGCGAGGCAAGCTGATTCGAAAGTATTCGAGTAAGAAGTCCGCGGAAGGTGCGTCACCCGACGAAGAGGAGTTCGGCATCCGCAGGCCGGGAGAAGAGTTGCCCGTGGAAGTCGGTTTGAACCGCTTCGTTTGGGACTTGCATTCCGAGCCGCCAGTCAAGGTTCCCGGCGCGGTGGGTTGGGGAGGCCGCCCGCAAGGACCGTTGGTGGTCCCGGGGAAGTACGACATCAAGCTGACGGTTGCCGGGAAAGCTTCGACCGTGAGCTTCGAGCTGACCAAAGATCCGCGCGTCGCCGCTTCGCAAACCGACCTCGAGAAGCAACAAGAACTCGCGTTGCGGATCCTCGCTCGCGTGACTGCGGGGAACGAAGCGGTGAATCAGATTCGCAGCGTGCGCAGTCAGCTCGATGCACTAAAACGACGGCTTTCCGCCGACCCGAGCGCTAAGCCGATTCTCGACTCGGCCGATGCCCTAACGAAGAAGATGAACGCGGTCGAAGAAAAAATCATCCAGCCCAAGTCAAAGAGCGGTGAAGACCCGCTGAACTATCCAATTCAAGTGGTCGACCAATTCGTGGCCTTACAGGAGACGGTGGAAAGTGCGGACACCGCTCCGACCGCGGCGTCGTTCGCCGTTTACGACGAGCTGAATCCTCGCCTCGAGGCGCAGTTAGCCGCCTGGCACGAACTCCAATCCAAGGATCTCGCCGCGTTGAACGCGGCAATCCAGAAAGCCAACATTCCCGCCATAGCTCCTGCGGCGGAAAAGCAGGATAAGGAAGGGAAGTAGTCCGAGGCGAGAGTAACGAACCGGCCTGATAAGCTTGAGAAGGAGGATGCGTCGGCGTCCTCCTTTCCATTTTTTGCGTCAATCAGCCTAAACACGCCGCACAAACCGCGGCGCAGGTCTTCGCTGCAGCGGACACTCCAACGACAACACCAAAGCAAAAAAGGGGACATTTCTAATGAGGTAAAGAAGGGGACATTTCTGCTGAGCTTTGACATGGACGAGACGATCAGTTGACCATGTCCTTCCACTCCTCTATCCTCCCCCAAACGCGTGTTTCGTCAGAAACTCTGAACTTTTTTCCCTTCGCGCGCGTAGTAAACAGTGAAGAGGTGTGTGATGACTCAAAACGGATATCCCCGGCGCTCTTCTCTGGTTTTCCCGATCCTCCTCATCACCATCGGCGCAATCATCCTCTACAGCAACTGGCGCCCCGAGTTCGATCTCTGGCCCATTCTCTGGACGTATTGGCCGCTCATCCTCATCTTCATTGGCGCAGGAAAAATTTGGGACAGTTGGCAGCGCCGCCAAAATCCCGATGCCCCGCCGCGAGGTGGCTCGTCGTTCGGCGCGACGCTCGGCGCGCTGCTGTTCGTGGTTGTCCTTCTCGCGCTTCTGGTCAATGGACGCAGATTCAACCACTGGCGCCACAACGGCACCGTTTACGCCATGCAGCACCAGTCCCGCACCGTCGATCGCGGCGACGTCAAGAACGTTCGCGCCACGCTCGATCTGGGAGCGGGCGACATCAGCTTGAGCGGCGGCTCCAGCCATCTGCTCGAAGCCGATTTCGACTACCGCGCCTCCGCCGACACTCCCAAAGTGGACTATTCGATCTCCGGAGTCACCGGCGATCTGCGCATTTCGCAGGACGACAACGGCAAACACATTGGCACTACTTCCGACAACCATTGGACGCTGCACATGGCGAATAACGTGCCGTTAGAAATCAAAATCGATATGGGCGCCGGCCTCGGAAATTTTCGCCTGCGCGACATTGACGTGACGCGCCTCAATCTCGATATTGGCGCGGGCCAAGTCGAAGTCGATCTCACCGGCAACCGCACATCCGACCTCACCGCCGACATTGAAGGCGGAGTCGGCCAAGCGAATATTCGCTTACCGAAAAATATCGGCGTCATCGTCAACGCCAGCGGCGGCCTCGGCACCATCGACGCGCACGGCCTCAACCACGACGGTGACGAGTACACCAACGCCATGTATGGGAAGTCACCCGTGACCATTCACCTCAAGGTCTCAGGCGGCGTCGGCCGCATCGTCCTCACCGAGGAGCCGTAGATGGGAGGTGTTTGCTACGATTTTCCTGTGGCCGTATAATTCAGAGTTTAGGCAGCATGCGCCGAGCGCGCTGTCCGAGCTTGCCCCTTGGCCACCAAAGAACTCACACCCGTATTGAGCGAACAGGAAGCGATACGCGTCAGCGGCGCCCGCGTTCACAACCTGCGCAACGTCACCGTCGAGATTCCGCACAACGCCATCACCGTTGTCACCGGAGTCAGCGGCTCCGGCAAATCGTCGCTGGCATTTGACACGGTTTACGCGGAAGGGCAACGCCGCTACGTCGAATCGCTTTCGGCGTATGCGCGGCAGTTTCTCGAGCGCATGGAAAAACCGGATGTCGACGAAATTTCCGGCATCGCGCCGGCAGTCGCGATTAGGCAGAAAAATTCGACGCGCAATCCGCGCTCAACGGTCGCGACTTCCACGGAAATTTACGACTACCTGCGGTTGCTCTTCGCGCGGTGCGGTCAGACGTTTTGCGTCAAGTGCGGCGCCGAGGTTCGCCGCAACAGTCCGGATGAAATTGCAACGCGGGGGCTTTCGTTTGCGCCCGGTCGACGCTTCTACATCATGTATCCGCTTCGCATCGCCGACCGGCAGGCGGCAACGGCCGGCGCGCGCAGGGTTCCCAAGAAAAAGGCTGCTCAGCCTCCGCAAGAATTGCTGAAGCAGGCGCTCGGCGACATCCAGAAACGTGGCTTCAATCGGCTATATCAAGATGGGCAGGTGCACGAATTTTCTTCACCGGAAACGCTGCTCGATGTGGATTTTTCGAAACCGGTTTATGTCCTTGTTGATCGGCTTGCGGTGAATCCTGAGTCGCGATCGCGGCTTACCGACTCGATCGAGATTTGCTATCGCGAGGGGGGCGGAGAAGCGATTCTTGAATTTATTACGGATTCAGCGGGGAATCGCGCGGAGCGGCTCACGTTTAACGAGCGGTTTGAATGCAAGAAGGACGGAACGCTTTATCAGGAGCCGGAGCCGCGTCTTTTTTCGTTTAACAATCCGTACGGTGCGTGCCCGCGCTGTCAAGGTTTTGGGAACACGATTGATTTCGATTTGAATCTCGTCGTGCCGGATTCGAGCAAATCGCTGGATGAAGGCGCGATTGAGCCGTGGACCAAGCCGCGCTACCGGGCGCTCTTGCAGGACGTGAAAAAGTGGGCGCGCGGCCGCGGGATTCCGCTCAATGTTCCGTGGCGCCAGCTGACTCCTGAACAGCGCCGTCTTGTGCTGGAAGGGGATCCAGAGAACGATTTCGAGGGCGTGAAAGGCTTTTTTGAGTGGCTTGAGAGAAAGAAATATAAATTGCACGTGCGCGTTTTTCTCAGCCGTTATCGCGGTTACGCGACCTGCCCGGAATGCAGCGGCACGCGGCTGCGGCCCGAGGCACGCGCAGTTCGGGTCGCGGGGCGCTCGATTACGGAAATTACGAAGCTCACGGTGAAAGAGGCGCGGACTTTCTTTTCGACGCTAGTTCTTTCCGAATCACAAACGAAAGTCGCCGAGAAAATTCTCGAAGAGATTCGCAGCCGCTTGCAATTTCTTGATGAGGTCGGGCTCGACTACCTCACGCTCGATCGGCTTACTTCCACGCTTTCCGGCGGTGAATCGCAGCGCATTCAACTCGCGACGTCGCTGGGTTCGCATCTGGTCGGCGCGCTCTATGTGCTGGATGAGCCTTCGATCGGTCTTCACCCGCGAGATACGCAGCGGCTGATCGATATTCTCAAATCGCTGCGCGACCTCGGTAACACGGTCCTTGTTGTCGAGCACGACCCGGATACCATTCGTGCCGCCGATCATGTGATCGATCTCGGGCCGGGCGCTGGAGAACTCGGTGGCAGATTGCTTTTCGCGGGCAACTATGACGCGATGCTCGCGGAGCACAGATCGCTAACAGGACGTTACCTGAACGGCGAACTCGCGATTCCTGTGCCAAACAGCCGGCACAAACCCGCGGGAAAAGCTCTGCGACTTTACGGGGCGACGCTCCACAATTTGCAGAATGTGGATTTGATGATTCCGCTGGGGACGCTGACGGTTGTGACGGGAGTAAGCGGTTCGGGCAAATCGACGCTGGTGCACGACGTTCTTTATCGGGCGCTCGCAGCGAAACGGACCGGCGGAAGCGTCAAAGAGTTTTGCGATCGGCTGGAGGGGGACGCGAACATTCGAGAGGTCGTGATCGTCGATCAATCGCCGATCGGCCGGACGCCGCGCTCGAATCCGGCCACGTATCTCAAGGCGTTCGATGCCATTCGCGAAGTGTTTGCGGCTTCGCCGGACGCGAAACGGCGTGGATTTACGGCGGGGCATTTTTCGTTCAACGTTCCTGGTGGCCGGTGCGAAACCTGCCAGGGCGACGGCACCGTCACGGTGGAAATGCAATTTCTGGCGGATGTAGAGCTAGTGTGCGAGGAATGCCGGGGCACGCGTTTCAAAACGAGCGTGCTTGACGTGCGCTATCGCGGGAAAAACGTGCACGAAGTACTGCAGCTGACGGCGCGGGAAGCGCTGGCGTTTTTCAATGGAGTGCCAAAAGTCGTCTCGAAACTGCGCATCTTGAACGAAATTGGACTTGGGTATCTACGGCTCGGGCAATCGGCGACCACGCTGTCTGGCGGCGAGGCGCAGCGGCTCAAACTCGCCGCTCATCTCGCGCGGACCGAAAATCAGGGCATCCTATATATTCTCGACGAGCCGACGACCGGGCTGCATTTCGACGACATCGCGAAACTACTTACTGCCTTTCGCAAACTTCTGGAATCTGGCGCGTCGCTGGTGGTCATCGAACACAATCTGGATGTGATCAAATCCGCCGACTGGCTGATCGATCTCGGGCCTGAAGGCGGGGACCAAGGCGGCAAAATTATCGCCACGGGGACGCCTGAGCAGGTTGCGCGGAATCAGCAGTCGCACACAGGGCGGTTTCTGGCGAAGGTGCTGAATGGCAACGGGCAGGCAAAGCGGCCGGCGAATGGCGCATCCAAGACCGGTATGCCTTCAGGTACAATCGCGAGTAGGGCAGGAAATCCTCCGCCCGAACAATGAGCCTCTCGTGTTTCTCCGGCCGTGTTAGAGCGGGCCTCGTCATCGTTGCGATGGTTGCGGCGGCGCTGTTGGCAGAGCCGCAGCGATGCGAGGCGTTCGGCGGGCGAGCGCAAGGCGCTCCGCAAAAATCTTCGCAGTCGCAGAGCCGCACGCAAAAACTCGCCAATCCACTGAACGATCTGCTGGATGAAGCGCAGGACGACATCGACAATAACCAATTTGAAGCAGCGCTTGTACCGCTGCAAAAGTTCCTCGCCGAGAAGCCGGACATCGCCTGGGCACACTTCCAGCTTGGCTACGCTTACACCGCGCTGAAACGGACGGACGAAGCGCGCGCGGAATACGAAAAGGCTACGACGCTCGATCCGAAAATGTCGGAGGCCTTTCTGAATCTGGGCATTCTTTTGACCGAGAAGGATCCGGCTGCAGCCGTCGCTCCGCTGCACCGAGCGGTGGATTTGCTTCCGGCGCAAAGCCGGCCGCGGTTTCTGCTTGGTCATGCGCTCGAACGCTCGGGCGATATTCCCAGCGCGGTGGAATCCTACGAAGGGGCACTGCGGCTCGATCCGCGCGATGCGGAGACGACGATTCACCTCGGCAATCTTTATGCTGGCCTGAAGCGGTATCCCGATGCCGAAGGCAAATTTCGTGCTGCGCTCGAGCTTGAACCGAAATCGCCGCAGGCTCTGCTGGGGCTCGCGCAAGCCCTTGATGCGCAGAAGAAGCCGGAAGCGGCTGCGGCTTATCGCGACTATCTCGCGGTTCAGCCGGATACACCGGGAGCGCAATCGCGGGCCATTCATTTGCTGCTTGAACAGAAGCAATACGACGCCGCGCTTGCGGAACTGGATCGCGCCGATGCGGGAAAGCCACCGACGTTGGACTCGCTGCGTTCGCGCGCAGACATCCAGATTGCTCAGAAAAAGTGGGACGATTCGATTGTCACGCTTCGCAAAGCCATCGCGCTAACTCCCAACGATGCGGAACTTCATGGCGGCCTTGGACGTGTCTATCTTCAGAAGCGGGATTTTACTTCCGCCGAGAAAGAATTGAAGGCGGCTCTCCAGCTCGACAAAAACAATCTCGTGTATTGGAAGGACCTCCGGACCACGTACTATCTGGCGGGAAATTTTCCAGCCACGCTCGCGACGCAGGACCTCATTGCGAAGGCGGAGACTCCCGGACCGGGCGAATGGTTTATTCGCGCGCTCTGCTACGATAAGCTGAACCAGCCTAAGCCTGCGCTCGAAGCGTATGAAAAATTTCTGGAGCTCGACCAGGACAAGAACCCCGACCAGGTCTGGCAAGCGCAACAGCGGAGCAAAGTTTTGCACCGCATGCTGGATCAGAAAAGGTAAGCGCATGAGGCTGCGCGTGGCGCAACGCGTTGCACTACCGATTTTGATGGCCGCGCTGTGCGGCGGCGCGAGTGCGGGCTCCGGCGCTGGCACGGGGGACAAGGACAAGCTAAGCGATTTGCAAGCGCGCTTCGACAGCGAAACGAGCGGCGTGCACAAGGCAAAAATGCTGCAGCGGCTGGGGGACGCCGAATTTGAAGAAGCTGATCGCGCGGAGAAGGCTGGCGATTACACCACCGTGGATTTCATGATGGAAAAATATCGAGACAACGTACGCGCGGCTTCGCAGCAGCTCGAGAAAGAGAGTCCAGATGGCGAGCGGCATCCTAACGGTTACAAACAGCTTGAAATGCACGTGCAGAAGGGCTTGCGAGAGGTGGACGAGATACTGCTGATTTCGCCGCCGGAGTTTAAGCCTCCGTTGCAGCTAGTGCGGAAGGATCTTTTGGAACTGGACGACGAGCTGTTGAGATTTCTTTTTCCGAGGCGGCACGAGAAGGCTCCGGCGGTGGTAGTCCCGCCGGGGACGCAGCCCGGGCCGGAAGTGCAACCATGAAACTTCGTTTCTGCTTTTTGATTCTGTTTGTTGCGGCTTTTAGCGGCGTCGCGGGGGCGCGTGCCGACGCTCAGACGCAGAAGGATTATCTTTCCGGAATTGAGGCGGACAAGATTCGCGAGGCGGAAACTCCGAACGAGCGCATCACGCTGTTTCTGACGTTTGCGGACGACCGGCTCAAGAAACTGCAGTACGAGATGGAACATCCATCGCAGCAGAATCACGCGGAGATGATCAATTCGCTTTTGAATGCGTATGTAGGTTGCGTTGACGATGCGGCGGATTTGATTCAGCTGGGCATCGAGAAACAGCAGAACATCCGCAAGGGAATCGATCTAATGGCATCGCGGACGAAGGATTTTATTGTGGCCCTGCAGAAGATTCCTACGGATACAGCGGACGCGGAATTGTATAAGGACAATCTCGACGACGCGATGGAAGGGACGCGCGACGCTTCGAAAGAAGCGGAAGCCGCGAAGAAGAATGTGGCTCCGCCGCCGGTGCGGCGAAAGAAATGAAGACGGCGCGCGGGCGGGCAGCGATACGGCGAGCGCGGTCGCTGGTTCCGGGAGGCGGCGCGCTTTTTCAGCGAGTGTTTACGCGGCTTGGTTGCGACGGGCGGCCGCCGCGCTTTCGCGTTGAGTTTTACCCGTATGCGAGTTTGGTACTGACGATTCGGCGACGCGAGGATGCGGTGCACGTGCGATTTTCGGATTTGCTGCAGCGGGCTCCGCTCGCGGTGCTCGAAGGGGCGGCGGCTTTGCTGCTCTCGCGCGTTTACCGTCGCAAAGCGCCTCTGGCGTTAGTCGACCCTTATTTGAGTTACGCACGGTCGGATCGTACGCGTGGCCGCATCAGTCGTATGCGGAGCGGGCGCGTGCGCTTGGCGTCAACGGGGCCGCGAGGGCGTCACTTCGATTTGGAGCAGATGTTCGAGCAGCTCAATGACAAATATTTTTCGGGGAGTTTGCAGCGGCCGCATATTGGGTGGAGCGCGCGGAGCTGGCGTCGGCAGTTTGGGTGTTACGACCCAGGGCCGAATCAGATTCTTTTGAACCGCAGGATGGATCACGCGGGAGTGCCGCAGGTGGCCGTTGAATACGTGCTGTATCACGAGATGCTGCACGTGAAGCATCCGACGCGGCGGTCGGGGTGCAGCCTGGTGTCGCATTCGAGCGAGTTTCGGGAGGAAGAGAAGCGGTTTGCGGAATTCGAACGGGCGCGGAAGATACTCGATAGACTGGCGGCCGCTGCTTGATCGCGTCATTCTAGTTTTCTGATTTCTTTTCTTTTTCTACATCCTTATAGAGTTTGGCGATCTTTTTCTGGATTTTGTCTTTGTCTTCGGCTTTCGGATACAGATCAAGATAGCGCGTGTACGATTTAATGGCTTTTTTCTTCAGACCCTTTTTTTCCTGCGCTTCGCCGAGCAGTTTGTAGGGAAGTGCGTAGCCGGGCTTGGCGATAGCGGCGTCCTCGAAACGGTCGATGGCGGCGTCGACGTCGCCTTTGTGCATGTAGTATTCGCCGACTTGCATGTCTCTTTCGGCGCGTAGGGGATCCCATGACGGTTGGTCTGGAGCATTTTGCGTGGCGTTGTCTTTGTTTGTTTTTGGTTTCTCGGGCGGAGGCGCGGGCTTGTCGGGCGGAGGGGGCGGCGGGTCTTGCGCGAAATTGCGAGTGGGCGCGGCAAGTGCCAGTAGCGCGAAGATCGCGACGTAAATGGCGCTGCGGTCGATTGATTTGGTTTGTTTCACGTTAGTGATTGGATGCAGCCGCTGGCCGATCATGTTGCTACCACCCTTGTTCAACAAGCGCGTCGCGCTTTTTGAGGCGGCGGCTCGCGCGAGCGGCTCCTTACAATTCTAGTATGATGGAAGCTGGCGGTTAAGCGTAAATTCCGCGCTGACTTCGTATGGAACCCCGAGAAATAGCCGCGCTGCTTCCCGAGAGTCCGGGCGTCTATCTGTTTAAGGATGCCGCGGGGTCGGTGCTTTATGTTGGCAAGGCGGCGGCGCTGCGCAGCCGCGTGCGGTCGTATTTTCTTGAGTCGAGTTGGGTGAATGCGAAGACCGGCTCGCTGGCTCGGGAAATTGCCGATCTGGAAACGATTGTCGTCGATAACGAGCACGAGGCGCTCGCCCTCGAACACAACCTGATCAAGAAATATCGTCCGAAGTTCAATGTGATGCTTCGGGACGACAAAACGTATCCGTATATCAAGTTTACGGCGGCGGAAAAATATCCTCGCGTTTATTTCACGCGGCGGATCAAGAAGGATGG
>DASXMM010000165.1:0-4999 GCA_036495665.1 Candidatus Acidiferrum sp.
TCGCGATGCTCGCCGTCATCTCCCAATATCCGAGCACCATCCGCATGTACGTATTTTCCATGCTCCCCGGAGGACACAGCCGCATCACGTCCTCGCCCGTCTTTACGTGAAAGTTAGCCGCGAACCAGTCACGCGCTTCACGCAACTTCGGCTCACGCCTCAATTCGTACAGCGTCAACATCATGTTCGCCTGCTCAAACGTTGCTTCCGACATGTTTCCTCCTGTTGATTTTTTCTCTTTGGAGTCTCTACAAAATTCTTCGCGCCCTTCGGTGCCAGCAGCTTGCTCACGAACACCGCCCCCACTCCACCCGAAGAAACCGCGCTACCGATCAGCAGCGCCGTCGTCGCCATGCATGCAGGGCACATAACGTTCTCCTCAAACCGCAATTACGCCGATTTAGCCCTTTGCACGAAAGCCGGCGGTTCGTCGGCGCTCGGCCCCCAGCTCGAGGGAACTGCGACGTCGAGCATGCGCAGGTACACGCTGAACTGCCCGCGGTGCTGGTACCAGTGGCTGAGCATCACGTCGCGCACGAACTCCGCCCTGGGCTGCGCCAGAACCTCCTGTCCACCGGCAACCAGCCGCCAGGTTTCCCGCATGGCCGCGTCATCGAACGCTGGCAATTGGCTTCGCACCGTGGCGATGCTCTCCTCAAACATTTTGAGGATCTCCTGACGGCTCGCTGGCTGCGGAAATTGGAAAGACTCCGGAGCCTCCGCCGGATTGCTTTGCACGAAGCGAATGATCCCGCCCGGCACGGAGGCCAGGTGGTAGGCGAGCTGTCCGGCTGTCATGGATTTGTTGTGCGGCTTCCAGGTCAATTTATCTTCCGGCAGCCGTTCCAGAAACTTCCGTGTGACCGGCGCCTGTGTTTCAAACTCCGCGAGCAACGATTGCGCAATCGACATTTTGATTCTCCTTTTTTCGCTCCTGATTTCTGAACGTTCGAAGCCAGACACCGAACCACTTTCTAGACCAGAGCTGCGTCCTTCGTAGCCGGACTGACTCGATGACTACGCGCTGTCAGGGCAATTTCGTTTTGCCGATCCATGGGCGGCTCTTGGCTTCTCGCCGCCTGCGCAGAACGACGAGCCGCGCTCGCCCTCAGCGCAATATGAGCGGCCAGCCAAACTAGGCAGATGCGCATCCTTTCTTCTTTCATGACGCTCCTCCTCTCGATCGGAATCCAAAACCTTGCACGCGAGCGGATCAGCGAGCTTCCGCCGCTTTCCGCACCCGCTCGTGAATCGTCCCCCACCCGCCCGTTACGCCTTTCCGATGATCGTCCTGAATCAACCCCAGCGCCGCGTGCCGAAACTTGATCAAAGTCCCGCCATCCGTCTCGCTCAACCGGTACTGCACATTCGAACTCACCGGATACGACATGAACAAAGGCCCCGCAAACTCCAGCAAGGTTGGCCGCTTGATCGCCTGCACGTGCGCCCAAAAGTGCCCGTTCCCATCGCCCAAGTCGCGATACCACCGCCCGCCCGGCCAAGCCTCCAGCTTCATCGGAATCGGCGTCCCATCCATCGTCTGATTCGCCGGCCCCAACTGCTCCAGCAAAGTCTCGAACGTCACTTCCAGCGAAGCCTTTACATGAATTTCCTGCACAATGTTCAGGGTCAAACTGTCCAGTCCCACAACCGCTGCTGCCGTCGAACTCATCGTTCCTCCTCGAAGTCAGAATTAACTTCCGATCAAATGCTATTCACTTGTCCCAAATTCTCTTCAACTCTTCCTGCTCTGCTCGCTTTTCGCCTCCGCCCGCTCCTTCACCCGCAGCAATTGGTGCTGCCAATATTTCTCGAACGTCCCCGCCCACTCATGCAAAGGCCTGATCCCATCCGCATTCGTCTTGTAAAACATGTTCCGCCCCTCCCGCCGCACCTGCACCAACCCCACATCCTTTAAGACGCGCAGATGCTTCGAAACGGAAGGCTGCTCCATCTCCAAAGCATCCACAATCTCTCCCACCGGCCGCTCCTGCAGCGCCAGGTAGTTCAATATCTCTCGCCTCCGGGGCTCCGCCACCGCGTTGAAAGCATCCGAGGTTGTCGCCGCTCGCGCCATGCCACAACAATACATTCCTATATGGGCATATGTAAAGCGCTTTTTTTCTCACCTTCGGACAAACCTGCCCGCCGGCGCCGAACCCTCCATTCCCCTCAACGCTCTCTGCGTCTCTGCGTCTCTGCGTTATCTTTTCGTTGTTTTTGGTAGGACAGGCACTCTTGCCTGTCGCCGTTAGAACTCTCTGCCGCTCAACGCGCCAGCCAGGCCCCTAAATCGTAGCCGCCCGCAAAATATGCCCACCCCTGTCCGCATTGACCTTCCCACGATTCGGAAAATACTGCGCCGCAATCGAAGCAGGCCCCAAGTCTTCCACCTGCGTGAACCCCAGTCCCATCAACTTCGCTCTCAGCGAATCCGCCTCAAAGTAAGTCACCCAAGACTCCCCTGCCGCTTCCACCCGAGCCGCCCGCGCGTCATGAATGGCTCGCGCCTCTTCCGACAGCGTCTCCGGCGGATCGCCGTAATCAAACACCACGCTCGCCCCGCCAGACAGCCGCGCGATGAATCCAAGCGTCGCCAAAACCGCTTCCTCGCTGAGGTACGGAACAACTCCAAGCCAGGTAAAAAAAGTCTTCGCCGCAGGATCAAACCCCGCAGCCTCCAGCCCAGCCCCCAAAGCCTCTCGTTCGAAATCCAACGGAGCAAACGTCAACCACCCCGGCACCGCAATTCCCGCAGCCGCAAGCCGCTCCCGCTTCCAAGCCTGCCTAGCCGGATGATCCACCTCAAAAATTCGCAAGCGCTCTCCAAACGGACTCCGATAAGCAAGCGTATCCAACCCCGCCCCCAACACGACAAGCTGGCGCACCCCGCGCTCCACGCCAGCAGCCAGCGCGTCCTCCGCGAACCGCGTCCGCACAGCGATAAAAGACCGCATTCGACGCCGCGAAGGATCCGCCTCGGCCTCCCGCGCCACTGCCTCCGCATCCTCACCCAAAATCCGCACCGCCAGCGGATCCGCAAAGATCGCCCCGCGTTCCAAGATCTGATGTGCAGCCCGATGCGCAGCCGCCGCAAACGCCGTCCTACTTGGTTTCCAGTCTGCATGGCAACATTCTAGTACGAGAGAGGGCTGCAGCCACTTGGCTGGTTGGTGCGGAGCTCGTATCCCATTTCAGTTCAATAGCTTCCGACTGCCTTTTGCATGGCGCTCTTGGAATCTCTCGCAAAGCGCTTCTGTAAATATCGTGCAAAGGGATACCCCAGGCGCGCCAGCAAGTTAGGCTGAGAAAACGCGCACAGGTCGTACCACACGGATTGATCCTTGGCGTGAAACTCGACAGAAAAACGTTCCTCGCCGCGTTCGCCGTGCTCCAGCAGCGTCCCGTAAGCAAACCCAAATCGTTTGTCCGCGCCGTTTTCTTCCAGCACGTAGACGACGCGAGCCGCGTTCAGCGACCAGAACCCGAGATGCTTCACCAGCACAGCCACCGTGGCCCCCTCCTCAATCGGTGTGCTCGGCCAGCACAGCTGAACCCACGGCGTCGCGAACATCTTCCACGCGCGCTCGGCTTTCACCGCGCGCTCAAACGTCTCCGGCCCCTCGCGCCAAGCCGCAAGCGGTTATGATCGACCGTATATCCCTTGGGAAGCCGCTCCCGGGACGCTCCCACGTAAGCGTACGAAAATGGCTGATCCTTCTGCGCGGCGAGGAACCCGCGAATCTCATCAGCGCCAGGCTTGCTCATGAGGTACATGCGCTCACTCTCCCGCAATTGCTTCTGCTCAGAATGGCATTGGTTTCGAGGCGCCGTGACCCAGCCCGTTCTTAGGTCCACTTTAATGAATTTCTAACAAACTTCTCAGGCTTTTCTCGCCTTCGTGCTCCTAATCTCCTCCTTGCGCGCGCGAGTGATTCGCGTGACCGCGGAGTAGATAAACATGTCAGCCACAGTCTTCCTTGCGATTTGTATTCTGGGATGCGACTTCCTTTTGTATTTCCTCTATCAATGGACCTATGGCGAAAAGCGCCGGGGCATATCACGCAGATCGGCTCGCCCGAAAAGCAGCGTGAGTCAGCCGGACGCCCGGCCGTTTTTAATCGCAACGCGGAAAGGCGCCGCCAGAGGAACACACTATCTCGGGAACACGCGCCCGCGAGCAGCGAACGAAGCCGGCGACACCGCCCAATATCGTGCCCAATATAATGAGGTACGAGCCTACCGGCGCATCGCTGCGTCTTTCGCGCACGCCAAGCGGTAACCGCTCTCGCCACGACGCTATTTCGTCGTCCCCGTAGTGAGCGCCATCCATGCTCCCAGCGCCGCCAGCTTCTCCTCCGCCCTCCACGAACCTTCGTGCGATTCGCCCAGCTCCGCCATCGCGCGCCTGATTTCTCCCACCGATAGGCGCAATTCAGGCGCCGCCGATGCGTAAGCGTTTTTTTCCAGCAACACGCTGCAGCGAATGCCCAACCCACAAAGCGCATCCTCAAGCGCAGTTCGAAAGAGTTGCCCCTCGAGCCCGTGCGCCCGGATATGGTCGTTATGAAGCGTAGCGGGGTCGACCATACTCCCAACGACGAGACACGCGGCTCGCACCTCAAGACTCAACTCCTCCGCTTGTTTCAATAGTTCTTTGGCAGACGTCTTCGCTGCATCTCGCACAACTTTTTGCAGCCTCTTCGTGACTGCACTCGCTTCCGTCCCCCGCAATTCCAGCGCGGCATGAAAAGGCTGCTTCGAGCCAGGAATTTTTTGATCGGAGAGAAGGATCGGTCCGCACCTCATCAACTGAGGCTTGTTCGAGTTACCCGCGAGCAAAACCGCCATCGCCCAACCGGACTTTACCCGGAAACCGAGTGCCGCAGGCAACGGTTTAACGGCTCTCGCCAACTCTTGCTCCCTATAACGAGGTCTTCAAAGGAAGGAATTACATGCCCAACCCAACGCGCATCACGAATCAACACTTGCTAACTCA
>DASXMM010000166.1:0-11665 GCA_036495665.1 Candidatus Acidiferrum sp.
TCAAGATGTTGCCGAAACTGGCCGAACTCGGCTCGTTCTTCCCTAAAACAGTGAAAACCGGTGCGTGCAAAGAAGTGATGCATCACGGCAACGACGTCAACCTCTTCGATTTTCCGATCCTGAAATGCTGGCCGCAGGATGGCGGCCGCTTCATCACGTTCCCCCTGGTCTTCACCCAAAACCCCGAAACCGGCAAGCGCAACGTAGGCATGTACCGCATGCAGGTCTACGACGAGCGCACCACCGGCATGCACTGGCAAACGCAAAAACACGGCGCCGAGCATTTCCGCCGCGCGCGCGCCAAAAATCCCGAAGGCCGAATCCCTGTCAGCGTAGCCATCGGTGCAGACCCTCCCACAGCGCTCTCCGGCATGTTGCCGATTCCTCCCGACCTGGACGAAATGATGTTTGCCGGGTTCCTGCGTCGCGAACCGGTTGAAATGGTTCCTTGCGAAACGAACGACTTGGAAGTGCCAGCCAACGCGGAAATCATTCTCGAAGGCTATGTCAGTCTAAATGAGATGCGCACGGAAGGCCCCTTCGGAGATCACACGGGCTTCTATTCGCTGGAAGGCGAATACCCTGTCTTTCACGTAGAGTGCGTGACCCACAAGAAAGATCCAATCTACCTGACGACAGTAGTGGGCCCGCCGCCGCAGGAAGACTACTACATGGGTTACGCGGTAGAACGCGTCTTTCTGCCCGTAATGAAAATGCAGTATCCAGAAATCACAGACGTAGCGATGCCCGCCGAGGGAATCTTCCACAATCTGATGATTGTGGCTATTCGCAAGTCTTACCCGGGCCACGCGCGCAAAATTATGAACGCGATCTGGTCGCTGGGCCAAGCCATGTTCACGAAAGTAATCGTCGTGGTCGATCACGACGTGGACATTCACAATTACAGTGAGGTCGTCTGGAAATCCTTGTGTGCGCTCGACCCAGAAAGAGACGTTCAGTTCTCGCTGGGGCCCGTAGACACGCTGGATCACGCGCAACGCATGCAGGATTATGGCTCGAAAATGGGAATCGACGCCACGCGCAAATGGGAAACCGAAGGATTCACGCGCCCGTGGCCCGATGAAATCAAAATGGACGAAGCTACCCGCGCCCGCATCGCTTCCATCTGGAAGTCCCTCCAATTATAAATTTGCTGGCGCAAAAACCTGCGTAAGTCTAAGATTGACGACAAAGCATTACCGTCCCCAAGGACAGGTTCGAGAAGGGCAAAAAGCACAATTACTTGTGGTTGTCGTGCGACCAGATCGCAATTTCTGGTGCGGACCACCCCGAATACCCCAGAACTGCCTACGAATAGGGGTAGTTTTAAGGCAACTTCGGTAGAGAATCCCTTGACGCTCTGAGGTTGCGAATGTCATAAAGCTTGCACGGGCCGCACCTCCGGAAATCCGCAGCGCTTAATAGGGGTGCCTTGGCAGTGGTGGGATGGCGCGTTCGGGCGCCGGGGTGACGTTCCTCGTGAATGAATCGCGTGAAGTGATGAATGTCAGGCAGGCGTCGCAGTATCTGGGGATCTCGCCAGATACCCTGTACCGTTACATCACGGAAGGCGAGATTCCCGCATTCAAGCTAGGTAATCGTTGGAAACTTCGTAAGACGATTTTGGACCGCTGGATGGAACGGAAAATGAGCCAGGCGCATGCGAGGCGCCGATAGTTTTGCCGAGACAGAAGGCGAAAGAGGCCGAGACATGTTGGGAATGGGCAAAAAATCAAGGCAGCTAGTAGGGCTGGACATCGGCTCAAGCTCGATTAAAGCTGTCGAGCTGAAAGCGACGAAGGCCGGCTACGAGCTTGTGAGCTTTGGTATGGAATCGCTGGCGCAGGACACCGTTGTGGATGGCGCGATCATGGATGCTCCGCAGGTAGCCAACGCTATCAGCAAGATATTCGACGCCCAGCGCGTGAAAACAAAGAACGTCGCGACTTCGGTTTCGGGCCACTCCGTGATCGTAAAAAGAGTACCGCTTCCGCTGATGACCGAAGAAGAGCTGTATGACCGCATCCCTTCCGAAGCCAGCCAGCATATTCCGTTCGACATCGCCGACGTGAACCTGAGCTATCAACTGCTCGAATCGATGGACGCTCAGATGGACGTCCTGCTGGTAGCCGTCAAGAAAGACAAAATTCTGAACCACACCAACGTGCTGGCACAGGCGGGCAAGACGCCGGTGGTCGTGGACATCGACGCTTTCGGCTTGCAGAACTGCTTCGAAGTAAACTACGAACCAGACGCAGGCCAGACCGTGGCGCTGTTGAACATCGGCGCCAGCGTCATGAACATCAATATTGTCCGCGGCGGCGTCCCGCTGTTTACTCGCGACGTCAGCGTTGGCGGCAACCAATACACCGACGCCCTCCAAAAGGAATTGGACTTGAGCTTCGAAGACGCGGAGCGCCTGAAGAAGGGCGACTCTCTCCCGAGCGTAACCGACGAACAGAAGCAGCAGATTTTGCGCAGCGTCTCCGACATTCTGACGCTCGAAATTCAAAAGACCTTCGACTTCTTCCGCGCCACGGCGAGCGGCGAAAACATCCAGCGCATCGTCGTAGCCGGGGGAACGGCGCGTGTTCCTGGCCTGGTCGACCTGCTTCGCGAAGAGTTCGCGATGCCCGTCGAGGAACTCAATCCGTTCCGCAAAGTGCTCGTCAATCCCAGCCGCCACAGCGATGATCAGATCCGCGAGATGTCCCCGCGTCTGGCCATTGCCGTGGGTCTGGCACTGAGGAGCTTTGACTAACCATGATTCGTATAAACCTTCTCGGACAAATTAGGCCCAAGGCGTCGCGGCGTCCGGTCGATACGGGAGCAGCCCTTCCCGTCCTCTTCATTGGCGCGGGCCTGGTGCTCGGATTCTTGGTTCTTGGTTTTCTCTACTACTCGTGGCAACAGCAGCTCAACGCCGAGAACGTCAAGATCAAGACGCTGCAGGCGCAGAAGACTGACCTCGAGAGCCTCAGGCAGCAAGTCGAAGTCTTCGACAAGCAAAAACAGGTGCTGCAGCAGCGGGTTTCCACGATTGAGCAACTCCAGCGCGACCGCACCGGCGGGCAAGACCTGCTGGACATGGTGGCCAATACGGTCTCCCGCACCGAAAATCTCTGGCTCACCACCATGACGCGAAAGGGAACCAACCTTCAAATTGAAGGCTCGTCCGCTTCCGTCAACGCTGTCGCCAACTTCATCACCGCCTTGAAGCGTTCCGGCTACTTCCAAAAGGTAGAAATCAAGGAAACCAAGCAGGACGACAAGAGCACTGCCGTGCAAACTTTCAATTTCCAGATTTCTGCGGAAATCACTCCGCCGCAGGTCGGCCCGTCGGCCCCCATGCAAGCGAAGCCGGCGAATGCGCCAACGAAATCCGCGCCAGGCGCGACACCGGGCAAGAAAGGGTAAGGGAACACCATGGCCAATCCGTTCCGTGATATGTCGGTGTTCATGCAGGGCCTGGTGGCCGTCGCCATCGCGGTCGTCGTCCTTCTCGTGGGAGTCTATATTCCGGTGTCCCCGGTGGCTCAAGAGCGCGATTCCGTTGACAAGGCCGTGCAGCAGCGCTCCACGCTCAACACCGAAGTGCAGCAATTGCAGGTTTATCGCCAGCGCTATGGCGAACTGAAACAACAGATGGACGCGCTCTCCAAGCAACTGGACACGCTGAAGACCATCGTTCCGGAAGAAAAAGAGACCGACGAATTCATCCGCCTGATTCAGGGAGCGGCCAGCGCCTCCAACGTCCAACTCCGCCGTTTGACGTCTCTGGCGATTGTGCCGCGTGAGTTTCACTACGAAATGCCGTTCGAGGTGCAAGCGGACGGGCCGTACTTTAATTTGATGGACTTTTTCGGCCGCTTGGGCCGCCTCTCCCGAATTATCAACGTCGGCGATCTCGACTTTGCTGATCCGGATAAGTCGAAGGGCACGAAATACCCGATAAGGCCCGGCACCACAGTCTCTGCGGTTTTTACGGCTACTACTTTCTTTACCAAGCCAGCTGACGTGGCTTCTTCCTCCGCAACAGCGGGGGCGAAGTCCGCAGTCAAGCCGGCTGGGAAACCCTGAGCGGGAATGAGCGATCTATGCGTTCAGTAATAACTCTCGTACTAGGGATTTTGCTGGCAGCAGCCGCACCCAGGCTGCGTGCGCAAGCCAATCCGGCGGCACCTGCTGGCGCGAAGCCCGCGTCACCGGCGCCCGCTGGCAAAGCCGCGCCGCAGGCTGGAAAACCAGCCACACCAGCGGCGAAGCGACCCGCAAGACCCGCAAGTGACAAACCGGCAAGGGCCCCCAGGCCAGCCAAACCTGTCGAAACCGCGCTGGACCCAGACGCGGCGAAGCAAGCCGAAGACGCGAAGACCGCGCGGCGGGACCCGTTTGAATCGCTGGTTATGCGTCAGCAGGCCGCGGCGCATGCATCCTCGGTTTTACCTCCCGGGAAAGCCGGTCTTCAGGTAAGCACGCTGCGGTTGGATGGCATCGTGAGAGCCCCCAGCGGCATGATTGCCGTGGTCACCAATCCACAAGCGCGAACCTATTTCCTCCGTGAAGGCGATCAGTTGTATGACGGTCGCGTGGAAAAGATTGCGATGGATGGCGTTTCGTTCCATGAAATCGGGAAAGATGCTTTTGGCAAGCCGGTGGAACGCCAAGTAAACAAGAGAATTTACTCCAGTGCAGGAGAACAGCAATGAAGACGAATTGGCCCGCCTTTCGGTGCGGCTGCCTGATCCTTTCAAGCGCGGTGCTGGGCGCAAGCCCGATGCTCGCTCAGACTCAGGAGCCGGCCGGCGCGACCGCGACATCCGCGGTGATATCGAGCGTGGCGATTACGCAAACACCTCAACGCGCCAGCGTGCGTGTGGAAGGCGAAGGGCAACTCGACGCCCGAGTCTCGCGTATGCAGAACCCAGAGCGCCTGGTGCTGGACTTTTCGGGCGCGCGGCTCGCCGTCGATAAGACCGTGATTCCGGGCACGTCGGAACCTGTTCGCGATGTTCGGCTCGGCCAGTTCCGGCCCAACGTCGCCCGCGTGGTCGTCGACCTGACGGGCATAGCTCCTTATCAGATTTCCCACGACGGAACGGCGGTGGTCGTCCTTTTCGACGTTCAGCCCGAAGCTCCCATTGCCGGACCTTCGGCTCCCCAGACCGTGACTTCGACACAAGAACGGAAGACCCGCGCGGCTTTCGAATACAGCGCCGCGGCGCCCCGCGTCAGTTCGCGGCCTTCCAGTTCTCTACGAATTCCTGCTCCTCGCTTCGCTTTGCCCGGCGAACTGACCCAGCCCTCATTCACCCTGGCTTCTTTCCATGGGGCGAATGAGCCAGCTCGTCCGGCCACAACGCAAGACGCGGCGCAGCAAGCGGCGCAAGCCTCGAATGCGGCAGCCAATAAGATCGCGGCGACCACCGCTCAAGCGGCGGGACAGGCGACGATGTCCAGCGCGCCCGCAGCGCAAGGGAAGTACACGGGCGAGCCCATCTCGGTTAACTTAAAGGACGTTGATCTTCGCGACTTCTTCCGGCTCATCCACGAAATCAGCGGCTTGAACGTCGTGTTGGATCCGGCCGTCAAGGGAACGCTCACGATCGTTCTCGATGAAGTACCCTGGGATCAAGCCCTGGACATCGTTCTCCAGAACAACGGTCTGGACAAGCAGCTCAACGGCAACGTCTTGCGCATCGCCACCCGCACTACCCTCAAGACCGAAGCGGAAACGCAGCGCGATCTGGATAAGGCGCAAGCTGAAGCGGTTGCCCCCGTTACCGTGACGCGCGTCTTGAGCTATGCCAAGGCGTCTACGCTGGCGCCAATCCTGAAGAAATTCCTCAGCGCGCGAGGCGATATTTTGTTCGACGACCGCTCGAACCAGCTCATCATCCGCGATATACCATCGGTTATTCCGGTGATTGATAATTTGTGGCACCAACTGGACCGCAAGTCCCAGCAGGTGGAGATCGAAGCGCGCGTGATTTCCGCTTCGCGTGCCTTCGCTTCGGACATTGGCACGGAACTCGGCTTCTCGGGTGCGAGCACCACGACGCATAACCAAAATCTATGGTCCGGCGCGCCTCAAGTTGGGGTCAGCCCTGGTCCGACCAATACGACTCCGGTTCCTCCACTCATCGCCACTCCGACGAGCAGCTCGGGGGGTGGTCCGGCGACCGGTATCCCGCTGGTCACCAGCCTGGCTGCTGGCGTGCCAACATCCGGCCTCGGCTATTCATTCCGGTCGGCGAATTTCGCGCTCGACTTCTTCATCACCGCTGCGGAATCCAAGGGTGTCGGCAAGCTCCTCTCGAAGCCGCGCATCGTGACGCAAAACAACCAAAAGGCGGTTATCAAGCAAGGTGTCAAGCTGCCGATTCAGACGACCATCAACAACACCATTTCCGTGCAATTCATCGACGCCGTGCTGCAACTCGAAGTGACGCCGCAAATTACAGCCGACGGCACGATTTACATGGACGTGCTCGTGGAAAATACCCAGATCGATCAAGGTATCCCACGCGTGCAGGGCATCCCAGCGTTGGACACGCAGTCGGCACAGACCAAAGTGCTGGTTCCAGACGGCGGCACGGTCGTGATCGGCGGAATCATCGTCTCCACCCAGAACACCAACATCCAGGAGGTTCCCATCGTGGGCAGCTTGCCGCTGATCGGCAACCTCTTCAAACGGACCACCGTCACCATCCAATCGCAGGAACTGCTGTTCTTCCTGACTCCACGAATTATCCCCGGCTAATTCGGACCTGAAGACTTAGAATTAGGACGAAAAGCGAGGAGACTCCGGTCTCCTCGTTTTGTTTCTAAGCCGGACTCCTTCTAAACTGGATCTTGATGAACTCCATCTTCAAAACTCGCCGAATAGCACTTAGCACGCTGATCTCTGACGCGAAGGTCGACGCTTTGGTCGTCACCCATCCGGCCAATTGGTATTACCTGACCGGCTTTACGGGGGAGTCGGGCGTGCTGATTCTCTCCAACGGTGCCGCGGCCTTGATCACCGATGGGAGATTTACGACACAAGTTCGCGAGGAGACTTCCTCGGTGCAATTGATCGGGCAGAAAGGATCACTGCTCGAATCGACGGGACAGTTTCTGCGCCAGAAGCGCGTAAAGCGAGCGGGATTTGACCCTGGGCAGACTTCCGTGGCGCAGCTAACTCACCTGCGAAAAGCATCTGGGGCCGGCACAAAATGGATTCCTGCTCCCGGGCTCGTGGGAACCCTACGAGCGCGAAAAGAACCGTCAGAGCTGGCACGGATGCGCCAGGCGGCTCTTCTCGCGGGCGATGCGCTCACCCGCGCGATAACGCTGCTCAAACCCGGAGTGATGGAAAATGAGATCGCTGCCGAGATCGAATACCAGATGAGGAAGGGCGGAGCATCGGGTCCGGCGTTTGAGACCATCGTCGCTTTCGGCGAACGTTCCGCATTGCCACATGCGCGCCCGACAGCCAAGCGACTGGGGAAAAATGAGTTGGTGGTACTAGACCTGGGTGCTATACTCGCGCACTATTGCAGCGACATAACGCGCACCGTGTACGTTGGCAGAGCTCCGGCGCGTGTGAAACAATGGTACAGAGCGGTTCTCGAAGCGCAGATTGCGGCAATTGCCGCGGTTCGAGCTGGAGTAAGCTGCGGCGATGTGGATGCCGCGGCGCGACAGGTTCTGGCCGGTTACAAACTGGACCGGCTTTTCACCCATAGCACGGGGCACGGACTGGGCCTGGAAGTACACGAGGATCCGCGGGTGGCACGCGGGCAAACGGCACGGCTGGAACCGGGTTTCGTGGTCACGATCGAACCGGGAGTTTACATGGCGGGCGTCGGGGGGATTCGCATCGAAGATGACGTCGCCGTTCACTCGGGGAATGCCGAAGTATTGACCCGCGTACCGCGGGATCTCATCGAGCTTTAATACAGGCATGAAACGAAAACAGCCCAAACAGCCCTCGAAAGCAGCCGAAACGTCGTCCATCGAGAGTCCAGAGGTCCAGCAAATCGAGCAGTTGCTGCGTTTTATGACGGAGCACAACCTCGAGGAGTTTGAGTATTCGCGCGGCGACCTGCGCATCCGTCTGAAGAAGCCGTCCGCCAGCGCCCCGGTGTATGCGCGGCCTGCGCCCGAGATTATCGTTCCGGGAGCGGTACCAGAACGGGCCGCTGCGAGTCCGCAAAGCCCTCAAGGGGCGTCCGAGCCGCGAGCCACCGAGGATCTGCACCTGGTTAAGTCTCCGATTGTAGGGACGTACTACGAAGCGCCGAGTCCCGGAACCGAGGCCTTCGTGAAGATCGGGGTGCACGTCGAGTCCGGCCAAACCCTTTGCATTGTGGAAGCCATGAAGCTGATGAACGAAATCGAGTCGGACGAAAGCGGCGAATTGATACGCATTTTTGTCGAAAACGGGCAGCCCGTGGAATACGGCCAGCCGCTCTTCGGCATCCGTCCCAGCCGGAAGAGGTAGCCGGCGCCCGAGGCCATGTTCCAGAAAATCCTAGTAGCCAATCGCGGGGAAATCGCGCTGCGGGTCATCTGTGCCTGCAAGGAACTGGGGATTTCTACTGTCGCTGTCTATTCCGAAGCGGACCGGAACTCGCTGCACGTGCGCTTTGCGGATGAAGCGGTGTGCATCGGGCCGCCGCGCAGCAGTGAAAGTTACCTCAACATTCCGCAGGTGATCAGCGCGGCGGAAATCACGAATGTCGACGCCATCCATCCTGGATACGGTTTCCTTTCGGAAAACGCCAACTTTGCGAAGGTGTGCGAAGCCTCGGAAATCACCTTTATCGGCCCAACCCCTGAAGTGATCGAAATGATGGGCGAGAAGGATCGCGCGCGCCGGGAAATGAAGGCGCTGGGTGTGCCCACGGTGCCTGGGAGCGAAGGCGTCATCGAAGGGGAAGAGCAGCTCGCCAAAGAAGCCAAGAAGATTGGGTATCCGCTGATCATCAAGGCTTCGGCGGGCGGCGGCGGGCGTGGAATGCGCGTTGTTCATAAGCAGGAAGAGCTGCTGAACGCTTACGAAACGGCGAGAAGCGAGGCGCAACAGGCGTTTGGCACGCCGGATGTTTACGCGGAGAAGTTTCTGGAGCATCCGCGGCACATCGAATTCCAGGTGTTGGGAGACCAGCACGGAAAAGTCATCCACCTAGGCGAGCGCGAGTGCAGTATTCAGCGGCGCCACCAGAAGCTGATTGAAGAATCACCTTCGCCGGTGATGGATGCGAAGAAACGGAAGGATCTGGGCGCAAGGGTTGTTCGGGCGCTCGAAAAGGTGGGTTATACAAACGCGGGAACCGTCGAATTTCTCATGGACGAGGACGGCTCGATCTACTTCATCGAGATGAACGCGCGCATTCAGGTCGAGCATCCTGTCACCGAGTTGGTCACCGGCGTGGACTTGATCAAGGCGCAGATTCGCATCGCGGCAGGCGAGGGGTTGGACGACGCGGTCGGCGAGATGAACTTCTCCGGCCACGCCATCGAATGCCGCATTAACGCCGAGGATCCCGAGACGTTTGTGCCTTCCGCGGGGCGCATCACGACGTTTCAGGCACCTGGCAGCACGGGCGTTCGCGTCGATTCCGCCGCTTATACCGACGCGGTGATTCCGCCGTACTACGATTCCATGATTGCGAAGCTTATTGTGAAGGGCCGCGACCGCGCTGAAGCCATTGGGCGGATGAAGCGCGCGCTCGAGATGTTCGTGATCGAAGGCATCAAGACTTCCATTCCGCTGCACCGGCGCATCCTGGCGGATGCGGAGTTCGCCGCGGGGCGCTTCGACACCCACTTCATCGAAAGATTGCTAGGGACTGGCGGAAAATAAGTATCTATGCGTCTTGTCCTTCCCAGGCTGTATGTGATACTAGACGCAGCGTTGATTACTTCTCCCGAACGAGAATGTGCCGCAAGTCTGGCCGAAGCTGGAGTCCGTTTGCTCCAGTACCGGAACAAGTCCGCCCTCGCGCGGCAATACCTCGATTCCTCTCGTGCATTCGCTGAACTGCTTAGCCCGCGCGGCGTTTCTTTCTTCGTGAACGACCGTCCTGATGTGGCGTTTCTGGCGGGCGCGAGCGGCGCACACGTCGGGCAAGACGATCTTACTGTGGAGCAGGCACGGCGCGTTCTGGGACCGGACAAGCTTGTTGGGGTGTCGACGCACAACTTGGAGCAGTTCGAGAAGGCCGCGGCAAGCTCAGCGGATTACATTGCTGTCGGTCCGATATTCAGCACATCCTCCAAAACTAATCCCGATCCGGTCGTAGGCTTGGATCTTCTCCGGCGCGTCCGCACTCTCACCGACAAGCCGATCGTCGCTATCGGCGGAATCGCCCTGGAGCGCGCCGCATCCGCGATTGAAGCTGGCGCTGATTCGGTTGCGGTGATTAGCGGGATTCTGAGCGCGGACGATCCTGCTCAGCGCGCGCGGGAATACATTACGACACTGGAAGCCGCGAAGCATGCGGCGGCGGTCTGAGGCGCCTCCTGAATGGCTGAAACGACGCATCCACTCCCAAAAAGCGGCGCGAAGAACGAACCCGGCTTTGTGCGCGCGATCGGTCTCTTCGATGGGACGATGATCGTGGTCGGCTCGATGATCGGCTCGGGTATCTTCATCGTCGCCGCAGACATCTCGAGGCAAACAGGTTCGCCGGGCGGATTGCTGCTGACATGGGTGTTGACGGGGTTGCTCACGATCGCGGCCGCGCTTTCTTACGGTGAACTAGCGGCGATGTTCCCTCACGCCGGCGGGCAATACATTTACATGCGGGAAGCGTACTCGCCGCTTTGGGGATTCTTGTATGGATGGACACTGTTCCTGGTCATCCAGACCGGCACAATCGCGGCGGTAGCCGTAGGTTTCGCGCGATATCTGGGCGTGCTGTTCCCCGCCATTTCGCCGAACACGTGGGTCGTCGCCCCCGTCGCGCTAGGCTCGAAGGTTGCAGTAAGCCTTTCCGTCCAACAGCTTGTGGCAATTCTGATGATCGTCCTGATCACGTTTCTCAACACTTTGGGCGTGCAGCTCGGGAAGCTCATTCAGAACATTTTTACCAGCGCGAAAACGTTGTCGCTGATCGGGTTGATTTTTCTTGGAATTTTCGTCGGGCGAAATGCCGGGGCGATGACCGAGAATTTCGCGCATCTGTGGGCCATTCGCGGAGCGGTGCCGATTGAACCGGGCGGGAATTTCCTTCGCGGAATCGTGCCCACGGTTACCGCAGCCAGCGGAGTCTTCGGCCTGATCGTCGCCTACGGCGTCGCGCAAGTCGGGTCGCTTTTTTCGGCGGACGCCTGGAACAACATCGGTTTTACAGCCGCCGAGGTAAAGAATCCGAAGCGGGATGTTGCGCTTTCGATGGCCTTTGGCACGTGCATCGTCATCACGCTTTATTGCCTGGCGAACCTCGCGTATCTGTTCGTTCTGCCGCTTGTACAGATTCAGACCGCGCCCGATGACCGCGTGGCTACGGCGGCGCTGAGTGCCATTTTTGGCAACTGGGGCGCGGTAATCATGGCGGTGGCCATCATTATCTCGACGTTTGGTTGTAACAACGGGCTGATCCTTGCGGGGGCACGCGTTTCGTATGCGATGGCGCGCGACGGCCTTTTCTTCCGATCCACGGGCAAGTTAAGC
>DASXMM010000167.1:0-3779 GCA_036495665.1 Candidatus Acidiferrum sp.
GACTGCGTATAGGTAGCGATGCCGCCCGCGTCGTTATCGACGTTGGAAGTGATCAGCCCCGGTCCGACGACCGCCAGTAGGAGCGTGAGACGCCGCCGCAGGCCGCGGAGCTTCTGCTGCAAATTTTCGCCGCGCGTTTGCAGGCCTTCAAAACTTGTTTTGAGGCTTTCCCAGTTCATCCGAAGCTTCCAATTCCCTGTTACGTCCTTCAATTCCCTTAGCTCTTTACCTCTTTTATTTCTGCACCAACCGCGAAACTACATCGTCCACGGTGACCGTGCCAATCGGTCGATTCCCCTCATCCACTACGGTGAGCATTCGCAGATTGTACTTGTCGAACAGCTCAAAAACGTCCTTTTCGTCCGCATCCGCCGGAATGCTTAGCACCGGCTCGCTCCGCAGCTCCTTCATCATCTGGTCGGGCGCAGCAAGCATCAAACGCGCGATGGAAACCGTGCCGGAATACTCGGCTTTGCCATCCAGCAGAACGATCGTATCGAGTTGCTCGAGATTTAATTCCTGACTGCGAACCCATGCGAGCACTTCTTCCCGCCGCGATGCTTCTCCGACAAAGACGTACTGCGTATTCATCATTCCGCCTGCCGTTGACGGATCGAAGGACAGCAACTCGCGCACTTCGTCAGCTTCCTGTCCGGGCATCTCTTCCAGCAATTCTTCCGACGTTTCCCTGGGAAGGTCAGCCAGCAAATCGGCGGCGGCATCGGGCGCCATCTCTTCGAGAATGTCGGCGGCCTTTTCGGGGTCCAGCTTCTCAACGATTTGCGTGGTCAAGCGCTCGTCCAGTTCGGCGAGCACAGCGGCGGCGGTCTCTTCGTCGAGCGAGGCGATGATTCCCTGCCGCTCGGCCGCTGACAGATGCTCGATGATCTCTGCGAGGTCTGCCGGGTGCAGGTCTTCGAGCTTTTCGTGCGTGATGCGCAGTTTGACGCGGCGCAGCGGATCGGATTCGATCAAGTTCACGAATTCCCAGCGAATGGCGCTTTGCGGCAGTTTGCTTTGCAGCTTGCGAATCATTCCCGGCGAAACAACGCCTTGGAGCAGACGACGCACCGCGCCGGGCAGCCCAACGTCGACCTGCGTGACGCGCAGCTCGGTGTTTCCGTTGGATCTCATTTCCGTCAGGTCCACGTCATTCACGCGAACGACTTTACGTCCGTGGGTGTCGATGATCTGCTGGTCCATCAAATCCTTGCGCACGGCAAGGAGCGATTCGTTGGGTTCGTAGAGCTGAAGGGCGCGTTCGCTCACGTTTAGGCGAATCGTGCCGGGAGCAAAGGTGGCGACCTGGTCGTGCCGCGCGATGAGCGGCTGGAAGCGGCCGCGCGAAAGCAGGAAATGCGAGAGGCGGTTGGTCGCCTGCGACGGTTCAATAAAGAATTCGCGCACGCGGCCGACGAAATTGCCCTGCGCGTCATAGGCTTCCGCGCCCATCAGTTCGGTTGCGTATAGTTCCATGCGTTTACCTCTTCAAAGCAGCGTCGCGCCCGCGAGTCGTTGAACCAATCGGCTGAGGGGCGCCAAGCAACAAAAAACCCGCGAACCGGAAAATAGGGTCGGCCGCGGGCAAGTGCCTGAGAAAAATGGACTTACCGTTAGCCTGTGGCGAACCCTCCCCACCCTACCGCCAACGGGAGACTGTTCGCCTCGCGCGACGTTGCCCAATCGCTTTTCCCAAGCCTTGCCCCGAAAAACCGCTTCGCGTGGAGGCGACTAGGGCCAGGTTCGAGTTCGTTGGACGCACTCATTGGAGAAAATTCACCTTAAAACTCCAGCCCGACAACGGCTGCGCCGCAGTGTTCAGCCAAACGGGAGCAATTAAGCTGCCGTTTTGCTATGCCACGAGCAGTGATAAGCCGGGCGGGTTTCAATGTCAAGAAAAGAATGACTTTGCGAGTGAGATTTTTGAAAATTTCTTTTGCGGCGGCTATTTTTTGGGGTCGAAGACCATGTCTTTCGGTTCGACGCCTCGACGGCGGCAGTCTTCGACGTAGAGAGCGAGGTAGTTTTCGACAATATAGTCGTGCGGGGAAAAGCCGAGGGCCTGCGCGGCTCGGTCAATCGCCGCGGGGGGGCCTTCGAGTTCGACGAAGGTACCAATCGGGGTTTCATCGAGTTCGATCAATAGACCCTTGGCCCAACTCGACGCAGGGGGCAAACAAAAGGTGGTCCGGTGCTTCTCATAACGTAACCACCCGCGCATGCCTAAGCCCTCGAAGATTTTCGTGAGGGTTGCCGGGTCGGCGACTTCGAGTTCGAGCTCTTCCCTCACCTTGTGGCGTCCGTTTCCTGCAACGCCGCCGAAGCGGGCGGCCTTCCCTTCGTTGACCGGCCGTTTGAAGGTCAGCAGAACGCGCTTTTTAGGCGATGCTTTGCCGCTCTTAGATTTGGATTCCGGCGTTTCGGTTCGTATGCGAAGGAGTTGGCCTCGGTTCGCAACATCACCTTGCGGCGTGTCGAAGAGGACGTTCCACTCGTGAACGCGGCCCGTTCCTGCGCGCAGAAGACGCGCACGGAGGCGCTTCAGTGTGAGCCGTAGGCTCTCCGGGTCGGTGATTCTCAGCTTGATTTCGACTTCCTGCGCCATCTTTATCCTTTTGGCGTAATTTAGGCTACGCGTCCCGGCTTCCCGACGCCGCTGACTTCCGTTAGTATAACGGACGAACGTAATTCACCTTGCTCAGCGTGACTCCGGCGAAATCCGGCGCAACGCCCGGCGCCTGCCGCGCCGCGCCGCGCGTACCAGATCAAGAGACTTATGAATCCAGACGCCAAAGCAGCAGCGACAGCATTTTCTGACGCGACGGCCCATGAGAAGAGCGCGCCGTCTATTGCGCCACCGCTTGCTCGGCGTGAGCCCGTCGAGACCGTCGTACACGGCGACCGCCGCGTTGACCATTACGCATGGCTGCGGGAGAAAGACAATCCCGAGGTGATTGCCTATCTCGAGGCCGAGAATGGATATACAGATGCGATTTTGCGGCCTACCGAAAATTTTCAGGAGGCGCTCTATCAGGAGATGGTCGGGCGGATTCTGCAGTCGGATGTTTCCGTCCCGTACCGGCTTCGCGGGTACCTCTATTTTACGACCACGGAACAGGGCAAGCAGTACCCGATCCGTTGCCGGCGCGTGGATAGTGGCGGTTCGCTCGACGAAGTACTTTTGGACATGAATCGACTGGCCGAGGGCCACTCTTTTCTGGGGCTCGGCGCTATCGATGTAAGCAGCGACAATCAGCTGGTCGCTTATGCGCTGGACACCACGGGCTTCCGGCAGTACACGCTGCACATCAAGAATTTGTGGAGCGGCAGAGATTTTCCGGAAGCAATCGAGCGCGTGACCAGCGCGGCCTGGGCTGCTGATAACCGCACGCTTTTCTACACTGTGGAAGACGCCACAACGAAGCGCTCTTACCGTCTGTACCGGCATGTCGTTGGCTCCGCGGAAGCGGATACGCTGATTTACGAGGAGGCGGACGAGCGCTTTCGTCTTGAGATCGAGCGCACGCGCAGCGGGGCGTTTCTCTTGCTGGTGATTGCGAGCCACACGGCGAGCGAGGTGCGCTTTCTCCCCGCGGCGCAGCCGAACGGCGCGTTCCGCGTGATTGCCGAGCGCCAGGCGGACCATGAATATTACGTGGACCATCATCCGAATCCGCTGACGCGGGAAAATCGTGGCGCAAACCCTTACGATGTGGGCGGCTACTTCTTCATTCGCAGCAATTCGCGCGGGCGAACGTTTCGGCTCATGCGCGCGCCTG
>DASXMM010000168.1:0-3123 GCA_036495665.1 Candidatus Acidiferrum sp.
TCAGCAGGTGATGCGTCAGGTCGTTGATCTCGTCCTGCGTCAGCGAAAACGCGTCGTGACGCACCGGCTTCTGGCCAATCGCGCGATACACCTGGTGTCTGTCTCGCGCCTGGATCAGGTCGAAGACGATCGTCCCCTCGCGGAAATGAATGTTCTCATAGCCAACGAAAGCCGGCCCATAGCCCCACGAGTCCCAGCAGCGAAACGGCCCGCAAACCAAGCCCCCATAAGGGCCGCCGTACCCAACCGGCACAGTAGCATTGTGGCGATTCACCGCAAACTTATAGTCGACCACGAAATCCGCCGCCGCGGGATCGCTAACTTGCTTGAATCCCTTCGACGCCAGCGTCTGTTCGATCGCGGTCCTTACACGCCCGCGAACGATTTCATCATTGGGGTCGGGACCGCGCCGTACTGGTTGATTGCGCGCAGGTTCATCGCGCGAAATCACCGGGCGGTTGTCGCCCGTCGGATTATTGGGTCCGCGATTGTTGCGCGCAACGGCCGGCTCTTCCACAAGAGGGCGCCACGCCCAGGTTGCATTTCTCGGAATGTGAACGTCGCGGTCGCGAGTGATCTGAACATAATCATCGCAGCCGGCTGCTACAAAAATCGAAGAAACAAGAGCAACGGCGGTCATAATCCGCCTCATTGTGCTGGTGGAACTCAAATTCCGCATCTGACGTGCCTCCAAAGGCATAATTATCCTCGCTTCGTTTAACACCGCATGGATTGGATAGTTGCGCCGGACAGAAGGGTTGCGAAAAAACGCTGCTCCGTTGCCCCAAGGACACTTTCTCAGGCCTCCGAAACGCCCCAATCCTTCGGCGGAAACGTGACCGGCCAAAATCTCGGCGCCGGCTGGTCAAACTCGAACGCTACAGCGAAATAGTCTGGGCTCGGCTGGTCGATGCGCACCACGCGGCACCCTTGCGACATCCCGTTCAGGGGATTCACAATCGTGATGGGCTGGCCCTGCAGAAGCTCCAATTTCAATTTCAAAAGCCCGCCGTGCGCGTTGACCACCAGCGTGTGCGTTTCTTCCTCGACTGGAACGCGATCCCGTGTCTTGGTCTTCACCCTGACAGGAATCTGCAGCATCACGCGTTCGCTGCGTCGGCGATTGGCATCAGACGGGGGCACAAATCTCTCCGTAGAGTGGCGGTGTTCGCTGCGTTTTCTCGGGAAAGTAGCGGCCTAGTTGGAGCACTAGCTTCCCCAAGAAAGCTGTTTTCGGCAGCGCGGCCGGGCCGCACACTGGCACCCGAGTCAGCTTCCCTCGATGCCTGTTGCTTAGTCTACCTAAGCCACGCGCGCGCACCCGCCCTAGAATTGACGGTGACGTGCATTGGTAAACGACAAGCAGTTGTAGGGTCATCCTTCCGAGGATGACCGCTTCCGAGGGATGACCGTTTTTGCCAGTTCTCCCAATCCCGTTTCGTGCTATGTCACTGTGTTGCAAAGCTGTAGAAAGATCCCGGGAAGCCCCCTCAAGGAACCATCATCGCCTGCAAGCGATCCTTCACCGCCAGCCACTCCACATCCACAATGCTGAAATAAACGGTATGCCGGATCCGCCCGCTAGCTGTAATCATGTGATTGCGAAACGTGCCCTCTTCGCGCGCGCCAATCCGCAGAATCGCCGCTCGCGATTTTTCATTGAGCGAATCGGTCTTCAACTCTACCCTCATGCAGCCCAGCGTTTCAAACGCGTGGAGCAGCAGCAGATATTTCGCCTCCGTGTTCACGCCCGTGCGCTGCCATGCCGGTGCCACCCACGTCCAGCCGATCTCAACACGATGATGCGTGCGGTCAATGTTGCCGTAGCGCGTGCAACCGATCGCCCGGCCGCTCGATTTCTCGATCAGCGCAAACGGTAACGATACCCCTCGCTCCCGTTCCTCAAGCGCCGTCGCAATGTAAGCCGCCATCTCCTCCGGCGTTCGCACTGGAGTGGGAATCCACCGCCACAGTTCTTCGTCAAGGCCGACCGCCGTAAGACCGGCATGATGCTCGTGCGAGAGCGGCTCCAACCGCACGTGCCGACCCTCCAGCGTCACGGGCGTTACAGCCATTTCCAGGCTCAAATTTGTCGTCATGGTGAACGCATAGTACAGCCGCAGCCAATCCTCCGGCAGCGCCAATTTGGACAAAAGCACGGTGCCCAAAGGGCCTGCGCTGAGCCTTCTAGTTCATCAACATCTCGCAGGCGTCGCGCGTAATCGAGCGAATCGCGTGTCCCGGCAACCTCAAAGTGCCTGCTGGCGTCCTATCTTGGGGCGTACGGGAACTTTCTGCTCGCGAGGGATGAACTAGTGGTTAGCTGCGGACGGCCCTTAGTAGCTGAAGTTCGATAGACAAGTTCGATAGAGAAGCCCGATAGAGAAGTCCGGTAAACATGAAAAACGTCCCCGTCCATGAGCCAGTACATTTGCGTTCAACGCGTGTCCCTCGCGCGTTTCGCTCCCGCATCGCCTCGGCCGCGCTCCTTTTCTTGGCGCTCTCCGCGCCCGCCTTTCGCGCGCAAGAAAAGCCACAAGACCCCGCTCAAGCTCCGCCACAATCGCAGCCAGAACTAAAGCGCCCGCAGGAAACGCAGCCCAAAATCGCTGTCGAAGTCAAAACCGTCAGCGTCCTCGCCACCGTCCGCGACAAAAAAGGGAAGATCATCTCGAATCTCACCAAAGACGATTTTCAGCTCGACGAAGACGGCCGTCCGCAAACCATCAATTATTTCGCCCACGAAAGCGATTTGCCTCTGCGCCTGGGCCTCTTGGTGGACACCAGCCTCAGCCAGCGCCGCGTCCTCGACCAGGAGCGTAGTGCCAGCTACAGCTTCCTCGATCACCTGCTCCGCCCGGCCAAGGATTTGGCTTTCGTCATCCATTTCGACCACGAAGTCGAGCTTCTGCAGGAATTCACTCCCGAACGCCCCAAACTACAAGCCGCCCTGCAAGCCCTCCAGACGCCCCAATTTAGCGGAGGCGGAGGCGGCAACCGTACCGGAGGCAACAGCGGCGGCGGAGGCGGAGGAAATGGCGGTGGCGGAGGACGCGGCCGCGGCTCCCACGGTGCCGGAACACTCCTCTACGACGCGATCTTCCTGGCCTCCGACGAACTCAT
>DASXMM010000169.1:0-10828 GCA_036495665.1 Candidatus Acidiferrum sp.
GTGCCGGTTTATAAGACGAACCGGGATGAAATCACGACGCAGTACGACATGAATGCGCTGGAGCGCATCGGCCTGTTGAAGATGGATTTTCTTGGGCTGACGACGCTGACCGTTCTGCAGGATACAGCGCGCATGATTGAGAAGAATCGCGGCGTAAAAGTTGATATCGACAATTTGAGCCTCGATGACGCGGAGACTTACAAGCTTTTCGCGCGGGGCGATACGACGGCAATTTTTCAGTTTGAGTCGCACGGCATGCGCGACATTTTGCGGCGTTATCAGCCGACGCGCATTGAGGATCTGACCGCGCTGAACGCGCTGTATCGCCCTGGGCCGATTCAAGGCGGGATGGTCGACGACTTCATCAGCCGCAAGCACGGCAAGACGAAGGTCAGCTACGAACTTCCACAACTTAAGGGAATTCTTGAAGAGACGTATGGCGTCATCCTTTATCAGGAACAGGTGATGCAAATTGCCAACCTGCTGGCGAGTTTTTCGCTGGGCGAAGCGGACATTCTGCGGCGCGCGATGGGTAAGAAAAAGAAAGAGGAGATGGCGGCACAACGCGCCAAATTCCTGGCAGGCTGCGCGTCAAACAAAGTTCCGGAAAAGAAGGGCGAGCGCATTTTTAATTTGATGGAGGAGTTTGCGGGCTACGGCTTCAACAAGTCCCACTCCTGCGCGTATGCACTGCTTGCGTACCAGACCGCATATTTGAAGACCCATTACCCCGTCGAATTCATCGCTGCGTTGCTAACTTCCGAAACGGGCAACGCGGAAAAAGCGGTTAAGTACATCAATGAAGCGCGAGGGATGAGCATTTCGATTCTGCCGCCAGACGTTAACGAGAGCGATCTCTATTTCACGCCGGTCGGGGAATCTATCCGCTTTGGGCTCGCGGCGATCAAGAATGTGGGCGAGAACACTGCGAAGGCGATTCGCGATTCGCGGCTGAGCGCAGGGGAGTTTACGTCGCTGTATGACTTGTGCGAACGGATCGAAGCGAAGTTCTTGAACAAGCGGGTGTTTGAAAGCCTGATCAAGTGCGGGGCGCTGGATTCTCTGGGGCCTCGCGAGTCGATGCTGGCATCGGTCGACGATGCGCTGGCAGCGGTGCAACGCGCAACGCGGATTCGAGAATCGGGGCAGCATGGATTGTTCGGAGGAACGGCCGCGGCTCCCGCAACGATCGCGTTTGAATTGCATCAAGCGGAACCGTGGAGCGAGGCAGAACGACTAGCCAGCGAATACGCCATGCTGGGCTTTTACGTTTCAGGGCATCCGCTAGCAAAATACGCTTCGCGTTTGCAGGAATTGAAATGCGTTTCGCTCGATCAGATCGAGGGCCAGCGAAACGGCAAAGAAATCACGGTGGCGGTGCTCATCGTGGGCACGCGGCCCATGCGTTCTAAAAAAGGCGCGCGCTGGGCCATTTACACGATTCAGGACATGACCGGCGTGCAGGAGCTGCTGGCATTTCCCGAGAGTTTTGCGAAGCACGAACTGACTCTCAAGGCGGGTACTCCGCTCCTGCTAAAGGCTCGCGTGCAGGTGGAAGAGGCGGGGACGCGTCTCTCTCTGCAAGAAGTCGCTCGCTTGGGAGACCTCGCCGAACGGCCGGCTGCGGGGCTGCGTATTCGGATGAAGCTGGACGAGTTAAACGACGAATCGCTGGACCGCCTCGATGAGATCCTCGCTTCCTACCGAGGATCGAGCCCGGTCACTATTGATCTTGCCGACGCGTCCGGGGCGACGGCCACGCTTCAACTGGAACAGCGGGCGCGATCGTGCCCGGAACTGATCGCCGCGATTCGAGGATCGTTTGGCGAGCAGTCGATCGGCCTGGTGATGTGATGAAATCCAAGGACAAAACGAAAAGTACCGTGCCCCAGTCCGAGCGGCAGAGCGAGATCGAACGTCTCGAAAAGGACGTCGAGGAGCTTCGGCAGCTTGCGGGCGACCAGGATGCCGACGCTGAGCTGGACCGCATTCGGCAGCAAGTGGTCGAGCTGCGCAAGGAGTTTTACAGCCACCTCGGCCCGTGGCAGCGCGCGCAGATCGCGCGGCATCAGCAGCGTCCCTACACGCTGGACTACATCGGAATGCTGTTCACCGAGTTTGTGGAGTTGCATGGCGACAGGGGCTATGGCGACGACAAGGCTCTTATCACGGGCCTCGCGAAGTTTCGTGGACGGCCTGTGGCCATCATCGGTCATCAGAAGGGCCGTGACACAAAACAGCGACTCATTCGCAACTTCGGCCAGCCAAAACCGGAAGGTTATCGCAAAGCGCTGCGCATCATGTTGCTTGCCGCAAAGTTCGGCCGGCCCATTTTTACCCTGATCGATACGCCGGGCGCATATCCGGGGATCGACGCCGAGGAGCGCGGACAGGCGGAAGCGATTGCGCGAAACTTGCGGGAGATGGCGCGGCTTCCCGTGCCGATCATCGTTACTGTGACAGGCGAGGGCGGCTCGGGTGGAGCGCTGGCGATTGCCGTGGGGGATCGCGTCAATATCCTGGAGAACAGCTTTTATTCGGTGATCTCGCCCGAAGGTTGCGCCGCGATTATGTGGCGAGACGCCACGAAAGCGGAGACCGCGGCTGCCGCGCTGAAAATCACGGCCAAGGACCTGAAGGAGCTCGGCATCGTCGACGAAATTGTACCCGAACCCGAAGGCGGGGCGCACGTCGATCCGGAAGGCTCGGCGCAGCTGCTGGGCGATGTGCTGGATCGGGAGTTGGTGGCCCTGTCGCAGCAACCAACCAAGGACCTGATCGAGGCGCGCTACGAGAAGTTCCGCAAGATGGGCCAGTTCTTCGATTTCGGCAGCTAAATGGAGCATTTTCGGGCTCTCTTGGTCCTGTAACCACCCCTTAGCACATTCGCAACTCTCCCCAGAGCATTCGTTGTTGCTTCCGTGGGCGAGGGCTACTCTGGATGGGCAAACATCAGAGTGATCCGTCTCGGGGCATCTCAAGCCGACCCGTCCACGGAAGACAGGACTCGTTTATGTCGGAACCATTTCGCCCCTATGAAAAGCTCGTGGAGATCACTGTGCTGGGCAGAAAATTCCAGGTGCCGGAGCGCAATTCGCTGCTGCGATGTTTCCAGTTCATCAGCCCGGAAACAATTCCGTACGGACGATTCTGCTGGAATCAGGACTGCCAGTATTGCCGGGTGTCCTGCCAATTGCCGGATGATGACGAGCCCCGCGAGATGTTGAGCTGTAAATTCATCGTGATGCCGGGAATGGAAATCACCGAGTTGAGCCAGGAACTCAAATGGTGCCTGAGGTCCAAGCTGCCGGCTGACGAGCCCGTCACTTCGTAAGTCATCAAAACAAAGCACGTAAAGGCTTTCGAGGGTGCAACTTTTGTGGCCGCTGCGGGTTTACAGGTCAAGGTACACGTATCAGCGAGCGACGGCGGTTGTGCGACGCCAAAACCCAATTAACCATCCCCGGCGCACAGCCGTCGTCGCTGATTTTCTAATGCTTGACGTCAGACTGCTTGCTTCCGTCAAGTGGCTTGTAATCGTTTTGCGTTATTTGCACTCCGTCCTCTCCTGGAATACGATTCTGGCTTGCCTACAACACCCACAAATTTGTTGGTCTGCGACGGCTGCGGACAGCTTGCGTCTCAGGAACATATTGCACGACGCCTTCAGCGGCTTGAATGGACGACGCGCTACCGCCCGATTCACATCAACGCACTGCTCCTGGGAGGCATCTCACCCCTCAGCGACGAGGACTTCCTATATGCCGGCAAGTTCAAGGGCGAAGCGGTGCGATTGCTGGAAGCAGTTGGAATCTCGACGACAGGGAAGTCCGGCGAGGCCGTTTTAAGCGAGTTTCAGCGGGCCGGATTCCTGCTGGCGCATGTGCTTGAGTGTCCGCTCGATAACGGTCCGGATGGAGCGTCGTCGCAAGACGCGTTATTTGGGCAGCGTATTTCCGCGGTGGTGACGCGCATTCGCCGGTCGTTGAAGCCGAAGCGAGTGGTTTTCATTTCGGAGCTATTGGCGCCGCTCGCCGCGAAACTGTCCAGCGCGGAACTGGGATGCCAGGTTGTCGAGGATGCGGGGAAGCCGTTTAACCTGGATTCGGGCGACGTCTTACGGGCAACGCAGCACTTGCGCCAAGCCTTGGGATTGGCTCCGGTCGGCATGTGACCCGGCGCACAGCACAGCGCGGCGCATCCATTTTGGTGCAGGCTTAAACCTGTCCTTCGACCAGCGTTGGAAGACCAGGGTTTGAAAATGGCGGCTGTGATAGAATCGAAAACTTGAACACGGTTCAGCCGAAGTAGGAGTTACGACGTGAAGAAGCAAGCAAAATTTGGCATCGGAATCGGCGTTATCGTCGTCGCGTTGTGTTTTCTGGCATGGCTCGGCTACGGCGAGAGCAAGACTTACTATCACACGATAGCCGAGCTCCAGACTCTCCAGGGCAACCAGCTTACTCATCGGATGCGCGTAGGTGGAACGGTTGCGGCCGGAAGTATTCGCCGTTTCACCGGTCGCGTCGATTTTGTGCTTGAAGGGGAAGGGAAATCGCTTCCCGTGAGCTATCTGGGCGCTGACCCTCTACCTGATACGTTCATAGACAAATCGCAAGCCTTGGTAGAAGGCAGGCCAACGGATGGACGCTTCGTCGCCGAGGTGGTTCAGGCGAAGTGCGCGTCCAAGTACGAGGCGGCTCCGGGGGGAACGGTTGCCACTTCTACTGCGGCGAAACCTTAAGGCAAGTCCTGGCGGGCCCGGCATGGCCGGGGGATAGGCGGGGTCCGTGGATGTATTCGGTTCGTTTGCGCTTCTTTTGGCGTTCATCTGCGCGGTGTACGCATTTGGAGGCGGGATTGCCGCCATCCTTACGCGGCATCCGCTTCTGGTTAAGAGCACAAGGCAAGCGGGCATTGCCACCTGCTGTTTGATTTTCGTCGCCACTTTCAGCCTCGAATATCTTTTCTTCAGCGATAATTTCTCCTCCGCGTACGTCGTTTCGCACAGTAATCGCGCACTGGCCACGTTCTATAAAATCGCCGCGCTGTGGGCCGGGCAAGAAGGGTCTCTGCTTTTCTGGAGCTTCCTGCTTTCGATTTACGTCTTCTCGGTGCTGATCGCGTATCGAAATAAGAACGGCGAGTTGATGCCGTATGTGGGCGTGATTCTCGCCGGTGTGCAGATTTTCTTTCTTACGCTGAATAATTTCGTCGCGAGCCCGTTCAAAGCATTAGCTGTGGCAGGACCCAATGGGGCGATGGATCTAGTGGCTCGCGCTGACGGCAACGGCTTGACACCGCTGCTGCAATATCCCGAGATGGTGATTCATCCGCCGAATCTTTATTCCGGCTACACGGGATTTACGATTCCGTTTGCGTTTGCGCTGGCTGCTTTGCTGGCGCGCTATCCCGGCGAAAAGTGGATCCATCTGACGCGCAAGTGGACGATGATCGCCTGGTGCTTCCAGACGGCGGGCATTCTGCTTGGCGCGCACTGGGCTTATGCCGTTCTCGGTTGGGGCGGCTACTGGGGCTGGGACCCGGTCGAGAACGCTTCTTTGTTGCCTTGGCTCACGGGGACGGCGTTTCTGCATTCCGTGATGATGCAGGAAAAGCGCGGGATGATGAAGGTGTGGAACGTGTGGCTGGTGTTCTCGACGTTCATTCTGTGTATCCTTGGCACGTTTTTGACCCGCAGCGGAGTGGTCAGCTCGGTTCACGCGTTTGCGCAGTCCAGCATCGGCAATTGGTTTGTCGGCTTCCTTGTGGTGATTTTTCTGGTCTGTCTTGTTGCCTATCTCAAGAACCGCGACTATTTGAAGAGTGAAAACCAATTGGACGCGATTGTCTCGCGAGAATCCAGCTTTCTGTTCAACAATTTGATTCTTCTGGTTTCGTGCATCGCGGTTCTCTCCGGAACGCTCTTCCCGGTTTTGTCGGAAGCGCTTTCCGGTTCCAAAATTAATGTAGGCGCGCCGTTCTTTAACAAGGTCAACATTCCGATCGGGTTGTTTTTGCTGTTCCTGACGGGTGTTGGGCCGCTTCTTGCGTGGCGGAAGACTTCGGCGGAGAGCCTGAAGCGAAATTTTGCCTGGCCGCTGATTGTCGGCGTAGTGGCAGGCGTGGTCATTTTCGCGCTGGGATACCGGGAAGTTTATTCGCTCATCTGCTTTGCACTGTGCTTCTTTGTTGCGGCGACGATTGTCATGGAATTTTATCGTGGAGCGAAAGTCATCCGAGTGCGCTCGGGCGCTTCTTATCTCACGTCCGCGATTGAGTTGACGATGCGCAATACGCGGCGCTATGGCGGCTATATCGTGCACATGGGGATGGTGCTGATCTTCATCGGACTGGCTGGAGCGGCCTTTAACAAGAACGTCCAGAAGGAAATGCAGCCGGGCTCGTCCATGCAACTCGGGAAGTACAAGCTGGTACTTCAGAGCTTTGATAGCAAGCCGGAGGCAAACTACACCGGGCTTCGCTTGAATGTAGAGGTCTTCGTCGACAACAAGCCGCTAATGATGCTTTATCCGGAGCGGCGGATCTTCGAGACAAACGGCGAAACGGGAACGATGGTAGCGATTTATTCGACGTTGCGTGAAGATTTGTATGTGGTGTACGCGGGTCAGAGCCCGGATACGAAGCTGCCCGTCATCCATGCGTACCTGAACCCGTTGGTGAAGTGGATATGGTTTGGCGGCGTGATTGTCGTGTTTGGGACGCTCGTCGCGCTGCTGCCGAACCGGCGGGCGGTCCTGGTCTTGTCTGGCGCGCAGCAGCCTGCGCCCAAGCCGCTGGTGCACGGAATGACGCCGTCCGTTACCTATCGAAAGGGACATGAGTAAGAATTCCATGACTAGAAACTCAAAGATGCGAAGGCTCGCGATTGTTATCTTGCCGGTTCTGCTGTGCCTTGCCGGGGCGCTCCCCATTTTGCCGGCCTTCGGGGATGGGCAACAGCTCGATCATACGCACCAGGTCGGGATGAAGGTGCGCTGCATGTGCGGCGGCTGCAACGATTCGGCGGGCGGCTGTTATCACGTTGGGGGCGCGTTCTCTGGTCCCTGCGATACGGCGCTGGCGATGTTGAAGAAAATCGATGAGCGCATCGCGCAAGGGAATTCGGACGATCTCATCGTGCAGTCTTTTGTTCAAGAGTTTGGTCAAGCCGTGCTTACCGAGCCGCCGCACAGCGGCTTTGGGCGGGTAGCCTGGTGGATTCCGGCGCTCGCGTTGATCGGCGGATTTGCGCTGGTGCTGGGGGTGATCTCTCGGTGGCGGAAGCGATTGACGCCCCTGCCCGCTCTGGCTTCCGCGGGGAACGCGCCCAGGGTTTCCAGCGAGTTGCTCGAACGCGCGCGCGCACAAGCCGCCCGTGACACTGAGGATTGATCTTGACGGTCGTTACCATCACCTTTTTTCTGATTGCTTCCCCGGATTGGGCCGTTCTGGGTGCGTGCCTGGCCCTCGCGGCGGCGACCGGACTTTTCATATTCTTCATTAAGCCGGATGCGTCCGATCTGGCTCCGCACCGCTCGAAACTGGACCAATTGCTGGAGCGGCGCGACGCGGTGTACGACAATCTACGCGATTTGCGTTTCGAGTTTCGCTCCGGTAAATACGCCGAAAATGACTATGAAGCGATGAAAACCTCTCTGGAGAATGAAGCCGCCATGGTGCTTGCCGAGATCGATCAAATTACGGAATCGCAAGTTCGCCGGCCTCGCGGGATAAAACCGGTTGCCTCTGACCGAGGCGCGCAATGACGGCGCGCCGGACTCCGTGGTTGACGCTCGTCGCTTTCCTGCTGATGCCATGTTCTTTTGTTTATGGCGCTACCGTTCACGGCACCGTGAAAAATGGCACGACGAGCAAGCCTGCGGCGGATGTAGAAGTCATCCTCATCCAATTGCAGGGCGGAATGCAGCCGGTGCTCAACACCAAGACCGACGCGCAAGGCCAATTCACGTTCGACTATCCTGCCATTGGCACGCAGCCGATGCTGGTGCGCGCGGTCTACCGCGGAATCAATTTTCATCAGCCCTTGCCTCCGGGGCGGAACGAACTGGAAGTCGAGGTCTTTGAGCCGTCGCGCGATCCGAAAACCATAAAAGTGGAAACGCACTTTGTGGTGTTTCAACCGAACGGCGCGACTCTGGATGTCGGGGAAGAGTTCGCCATCCGGAACGATTCTCAGCCCGCGCAGGCGTTCTTCCGCCCGGACGGGAATTTCGAGTTTGCGCTGCCCGATGGCGCGATTCTGAAGCAGATTGCGGCGCAAGGTCCTTCGGGAATGCCTGTCGTTCAGGCGCCCATCGAACGCGGCAGAAATAAGTACAGCGTGGCGTATGCCTTCCGGCCCGGCGAGAACGGAGTGCGTTTCTCGTACGAGTTGCCGTACACCGGAAATGCGGCGACGATAAAACTGCCAACTGTTTATCCAGGGGCACGCCTTGTGCTGGTTGCGCCTCCGACGCTGCGAGTCGCTGCGGACGGTTTGCAGTCCGGCGGACAGGAGCAGGGGATGAACCTGTACAGCCGCGACGGTCTCGCGGCCAATTCCGCGCTGGCGATCAGCATCTCGGGCACTGCGCCGCCACCCAGCGCGAGTGATTCGGCAGAGGCCGATGCTGGGCCACAGAATCGCGAGCAGCAGCAGGGAACTGGGCCTTCTGGGCCAGCGATTCAGGCCGTTCCGGGCCGGCTCGATGGATTGAAATGGTACCTGGTGGCCGGCTTCCTCGGTCTGTTCGTCATGTTCGCGTTCATTCTGGCGCGAAGGCCCGTGGTGGCCGTTGCGGGCGGCCCTTCTGAGAGCGTTGGCTTCTCCTCCGCCCGCGCCTACGAAACCTGGCAAGAAAGCGGCGGCGACTCCAGTCGTTGCTGCGTCGACACCCGGCGCGGATTTGGCGGGAGTCGATACGGCCGTGGGATCGAGCCTTGATGCGCTGAAGGACACTCTGTTCCGGCTCGAACTGCGCCGCCAAGCCGGCACAATCTCGGAATCGGAGTACAACCAGGAACGGGCCCGCGCAGAAAAAGTGTTGCGCGATCTTGTGAGGGGTTGAAGGGTGAACCTGCCTGACGCGCTTTTTAGTCCCCACCGTGGGACAGACATTCCCGTCTGTCTCGATACTTCTTCTGTTTTGCACTCGCACGAGGCCCCACGTTGACGCCGCCGGCATTCTCCCCCGTGGGCGTGCGTTTCGAAAATATCGATAAGCGTTATGGCGGACTGCTGGCGCTGCGGGGCGTGACCCTGAGCATTTCTCCGGGAGAATGTGTCGTGTTCGCCGGGCGGAACGGTTCCGGCAAAACCACGCTCTTGCGCATCGCTGCACGGTTGGTGCGGCCATCGAGAGGAACGGTGAGCTTTTCCGGGACCTCCCATGAACACCAAGTGAACGATGTTCGTCCGGGATTTGTCGCTCACGCCACGATGGTCTACGACGAGCTGAGCGCCGAAGAAAATCTTTTGCTCTTTGCGCGGCTTCAAAACGTGGATAAGCCACAGAGCCGCGTTAATGCCTTGCTGGAGGACGTCGGCTTAGCCGATCGGCGCGACTCTCTCGTGCGAACGTTTTCACGCGGAATGCGCCAGCGGGTGGCCATCGCACGGGCGTTGTTGCATGAGCCCGCCGTGCTGCTGCTCGACGAACCTGCTACCGGACTCGATCCGCAAGGCGTGACTTGGCTTGCCGAAGCGATTCGCCGGCTTCGCGATTCGGGCCGAACGATTCTGATGAGCCTGCACGGCGAATCGGAAATCTCGTCGCTTGGCACGCGCGCTATACGGCTCGACGCGGGCGCGATCGCCGCAGATACCCGCACTGGCGCGACGTTTCGCACCATTCTCACGCTCGCCGACGCCTGAATGAGCCTGCTCGCCAACACGGCTGTCCTGCTCGGGAAGGAACTGCGCACGGAGTTCCGCTCGCGGGAACTTCTCACGACCACGTTTGTTTTTATTCTGGTGGTGATCGTTCTCTTCAGCTTCACGTTCGATCCAACGTCGGACGAATCGCGACGCTTTGCTCCGGGGCTGCTCTGGCTGGCGTTTCTTTTCGCGTCGTCGCTGATGCTGCAGCCTTGCTTTTTGCGCGAGCAGCACAACGATACGCTAAGCGCGCTTCGGCTTTCGGTAAGCGACCCGTTTGCGATTTTCCTGGCTAAGCTTGCCGCGAACACGTTTTTCCTTTTGTTTACGGAGCTTCTCTTACTGCCGCTCTTCGCTGTAATGTACAACGTTCCGGTTGTACCCGTGCTGCACTGGCTGGTGTTGGTGTTTTTTCTTGCGAGTCTCGGCATCTCGATTGCCGGCACGGCCTTATCTGCTATTTCGGCGCAAGCGCGGATGCGCGAACTGCTGCTGCCTTTGCTCATGCTGCCGCTTCTGACTCCGATTCTCGTAGCCAGCACGGAAGTCACGAAAGGGCTTTTTGACCGCGCGCCATACGTCCAGTGGAAGGGAATCGGCTTCCTCGCCGTTTTTGACGTTGTTTTTTTGACGGCGCTATGGCTTTTCGGAGAATATCTTCTGGAGGAGTGAGCGTCATGTGGAAACGGGCGATCATCGGCGTTGTGGTTCTCTTCCTTGTGGGCGCCGCCGCGTATGCGTCCTTTTATATCGCTCCTGAAGAAAAGACCATGCGGGTGCTCCAGCGGATTTTCTATTTTCACGCCGCGGCCGCATGGGCCGCCATGACGGCGTTTTTCATCGGCTTCGTGGCGAATCTACTCTACGTTTGGCGCCGCGACGAGAAGTGGGACTCGCTGGGCGTTTCTTCCGCCGAAGTTGGACTGACATTTATCACCGTAGTGCTTA
>DASXMM010000170.1:0-4055 GCA_036495665.1 Candidatus Acidiferrum sp.
GGAAGCGCTGTGCATTGGACTTTCGGATCCATCAGCTCTCCGATTTTGATGCAGCTGCTTGCCGGCGGCATTCCCGGAGTCGTTCTTGGGTGCTTACTCGCCCGCAAAGTTCCAGCGCAGAAGTTGAAATCTGTGGTTGCCGTCGTGGCAATTGTGGCTGGTTTACAATTGGTTTGGTCGGGCGCGCGATCCTTGACCGCCAGACAGGTCAATGCGGCGGCAAAACTTAGCAATCTTGTTCCCAAGGTAGCGCGTCCATGACTCCATTCACCAACATGAGCCGCACACCCGTGTGCAGCTTCTCCGCAGATTTCCGAAATAAATCTTTGCCCTTCTGTTGTTGCCCCTCCGTCCTTTCTGCGTGTTCTAGAGAAGCACACTAGTTCTTCCGTTGGTTTCGAAACGCAAAACCAAAAGCGCCGCACAGGTGCACGCAAATAGTTTCCGTCAGGTGCAGTTCGGATTGAAACTGCTGTGGTGAAAAAGCGCGTTACCGGATTGGCGAGCATCCAAACCAGGCGTATAGCCGGAAGGGGCTGATTCCTGTGACTTTCCAACGGGGCCACTCTCTTAGTACTTAGGTGCCATCAGGTAAACCGACCAAAGATTTTCTGCCCAAGCTTGCCAGGTTTCAGACGTAGGCTCCGGTATCCTCCACAGATTCAATTGTTTCGCCTCCCTTTTGGTGTGATCACTTTGTCGCATCTGTTCAAATCGGAGATGCATCTAAGGCTTGTACGGAAAAGGGGAACAAATATCCGAAGAATCCAACCATATTAAGCCGCTTTTTTGGCCATGCAGCTGTGACCATTGACGCCCTGCCGGATGGGCTGACTGTTCTTGGTTGGCGGCGAGAGTAGGAGAGGCCATGGCCATAACTTTTTTTGATCCTAGACAAATTGGACAGGAAAGAAAACCTGGAGCGCCGCTTCGTCTACCTCCAAAGGTCCAGAACGACGTCTTTCTGATCGCTCTGCTGGAGATGCCCACAACAAAGCGGCCGCGAAGGAGCCCACTGGAGTGGGCCACGGCGATGGGATTGCACATACTGATTATCGCCGTACTTATCATCGCGCCGCTCTACACGACGGGAACAATTAGCCTGACCGGTTACGAAGATACCCCGTTGGTGGCCCCACCACCGCCAGCGCCACCCCCGCCCCCAGCGGCCGGTGCGGCACCTCCGCACGCCACCGTGCAGCCGAAGGCACACTTTACCTATTCGGTGCGCAAACTGAGCGCACCAACCTCGATTCCCAAGAAGGTTTCCGTGGGAAATTCAGATGCGACAGCGCCGAATCTGGGCGGAGTGGCCGGCGGCGTTCCCGGAGGAGTAGCCGGCGGAGAATTGGGAGGGCTTGCCGGCGGAACGTACGGTGGCACGGGGACCGCAGCCCCGCCGCCTCCTCCGCCTCCGCAGGCGCAACCGACGAAGCGTGTCGTGCGCGTTGGTTCCTTGCTTAAAGCGCCGCGTCAGACGCTTTCCGTCAATCCGCAATATCCACCGCTGGCCCGTCAGACGCACGCCCAAGGAACCGTGGTCGTCGACGCAATCATCGACGAAAAAGGGAACGTGGTCCAAGCGCGCGCTGTGAGCGGGAATCCATTGCTGATCGACGCGGCACTGAAGGCTGTGCTGCAGTGGAAGTACGAGCCGACGTTTTTGAACGGCCAACCGATTTCGGTGGAGTTGGAGGTGCAGGTGCACTTCAACCTAAACTCAAACTGAGGAGAATCAGCGCACGAGGGGATCGCGCGCACTGCGTTCGCGCAAGGCTGAAGCCTAAATGCGAACCGCAACGCGGCGCGCTTGGGTCTACTTTAACTTTTGAGGAGGTCATTATGACGAGGTATTTGTACGCCAGCGTGGAAGGTAACAGACTCTTTTACCGCGAAGCAGGGCCTGCAACTGCGCTAAACATTCTCTTGCTGCATGGTTTTCCCACATCGTCACATATGTTTCGCAATCTGATTCCGAGTCTGGCTGGGGATTACCACGTCGTGGCTCCTGATCTGCCGGGTTTTGGGTTCTCGGATGCCCCCGATCGCCGGAACTACCGATACACGTTTGAACAACTTGCAAAAACGATTGATGGTTTCACGCGGGCTACGGGACTCGAACGGTACGCAATTTACGTTTTTGACTACGGCGCTCCAGTTGGTTTTCGTCTGGCGCTCACGCATCCAGAGCGAATCACGGCGATTATCTCGCAGAACGGCAACGCCTATGAGGAAGGGCTTAGCACAGGTTGGAACCCGATTCAGAAATACTGGAAGGATCCGAGCGCCGAGAATCGCGCTGCGCTGCGTCAATTTCTGACGCCTGAGGCGACAAAATGGCAGTACCTGCAGGGCGTGCAGGATACAACGGTGGTAGCGCCGGAAGCGTACGAACTGGACTCATCGCTTCTGGCCCGCCCTGGTAATGACGAGATCCAACTCGACCTGCTCCTGGATTATGCGAGCAACGTCGCGCTCTACCCGAAATTCCAGGAATATTTCCGAACAAAAAGACCGCCAATGCTGGCTGTCTGGGGCAAGAATGACCCGTTCTTCTTGCCTCCGGGGGCCGAAGCTTTCAAGCGCGACAATCCCAATGCCGATGTGCGTTTCTACGACACGGGCCATTTTGCGCTCGAGACGCACGCTTCAGAAATTGCCTCAGCCATTCGTGATTTCCTGGGTCGCCAGCCCGTGCCGAAGGCCACCGCTGCATAAGAGGGTCCGCCACAAATCATTGCGGATGCGGCCATCTCTCCGCGTCCCAGGTGAGAGATCGATCTGGATCCCGTCGGAGAAAGATGCGGCGGCGAATGGGGGGAGTTTGGAAATGACGAACGGACGGAAAACGGCAATCGTCACAGGAGCACAACAAGGGATTGGTGCGGGCTTGGTCGAGGGTTTCTTGAAGGAGGGTTATAAGGTTGTCGGAACGTCTCTTAACGCCAGTAAATCATTGACTGCCTCGCCCAGCCTGGTTCTCGTCGATGGGGATATAGGCAAGCAGGAGACCGCTGCCAAAACTGTCGAAGCAGCGATCAAGCACTTCGGAACCATCGATGTTCTGGTGAATAACGCCGGCATCTTTTACGTTAAACCTTTCACGGAATTTACCACTGAGGACTTCAATGCGCTGGCCTCGACCAACCTCCTGGGATTTATTTATATAACTCAGCTCGCCGTGAAACAGATGCTGAAACAGAAATCGGGGAGCGTCGTGAGCATCACTGGCGCGCTTGCCGATAATCCGATCGCTGGCATCAACGCTTCTGTTTCGATGATTACAAAGGGTGGCTTGAATACAGTGACCCGAAGCCTCGCCATCGAGTACGCAAAAGAAGGCATCCGGTTCAACGCCGTCGCTCCCGGCTCCGTAGACACACCTCTGCACAAGGACAGTCCCAAAGACTTTCTTAAGACGTTGCAGCCGATGGGAAAAATCGCGCAGATAAAAGACGTTGTCGACGCTGTTCTGTACATCGCACAAGCAGGCCAAGTAACCGGAGAGGTGCTCCACGTCGACGGTGGCGCCCACTCAGGCCGTTGGTAGCCGCGAGACCGTTCCATTCCTTTGGTGCGTCATGTTCTCGAGCCGCACCCGGCAACATCGGACAATATGAGCAGGAGAGAGACATGAATACAAATTTACAGGGGCGAGCGGTGGCACGCGAAAGCTCTCGGCCGGCCAGCGCCGAGCAGCGGTTGAAGGAACTTGGCATCAAGCTTCCGGCGCCGCCTGAGCCGTTCGGCACTTATGTGGAAGCGGTGCAGACAGGCAATCTGCTTTTTCTGACCGGGATGCTTCCCACGGAGGGCCGTGCGGCAAAGTTCATTGGGCGCCTCGGCGCGGAACTCGATGTGGAAGCGGGGCGTAAGGCGGCGCACCTTGCAGCGCTCAACGCCCTCGCTGTCGCGCGGGAGTATCTGGGATCGCTCGACAAAGTGACGCGGATCGTGCGGCTGGGTGTATCGGTGGCTACTTCGGGAGATGTCCGTGAGCAACCGAAAGTCGCGGACGCCGCTTCGGAGTTGCTGCAAGACGTCTTCGGAAAAGA
>DASXMM010000171.1:0-13306 GCA_036495665.1 Candidatus Acidiferrum sp.
GCTGGCAACAAATCTCTGCTCACCGACGATGAAGTCAAAGCCACCATGACCGCCCTCCAGGCCGATCTTCGCAAGAGGCAAGAACAGAAGATGCAGGTTCTGGGTGACTCCAACAAAGCGGCGGGCGATGCTTTTCGCGCCGAAAACAAAACAAAAGACGGCGTCGTCGCCCTCCCCAGCGGCCTGCAATACAAAATTCTGAAAGAGGGCACCGGTCCGAAGCCCACGGCCACGGACACCGTAATCTGCAATTACAAAGGCACTCTTCTCGACAACACCGAATTTGACAGCTCCTACAAGCGCGGCCAGCCCGCCACATTTCCCGTGAGCGGTGTCATCAAGGGCTGGACCGAAGCGCTGCAACTCATGCCCGTCGGTTCGAAGTGGCAGCTCGTTATTCCGAGTGACCTCGCTTATGGCGCACGTGGCGGACCCGGCGGCGGCATCGGTCCCAACGCTACGCTCGTCTTCGAAGTCGAGCTGATGTCCATTCAGCCCAAGGCCGATCTGAAACCCAAGGGAGATGCTGCAGCTCCGAAGCCGAACTCGAATCAATAATTCTCGCCATGCAGCTTGTTGGGTTTGCTTCCGTTTAAATTCCGCATCGAATAGCCCGCAGCGACAACATTCCTTCACGCTTGGCGCTGCGGGCTACTGATTTATCCCTGCTCTGCTTGAGCCAACGCCCCATCGAATTGAACCGTTTGAAATAAGGCATTCGCGTGTTTTATGACCCGGAAACGTTTATTATGGATGCCTTTGTTGCCCGGTTCGGAGACGCTGCGCATTGCCCGAAATCACGACACTGTTCTTTGACATCGGTGGAGTCGTTCTCACCAACGGCTGGGACCGCGCCTCTCGCCGCGAGGCGGCCAATGTTTTCCACTTCGACTACGAAGAATTTCAAGATCGCCACGATCTTTCCTTTCCCGCCTTCGATACTGGCCATATCACGCTGAATGAATATCTCGACCGCACCCTCTTTTATCGCCAGCGTCCCTTCACCCGCGAAGAGTTCATCGCCTTCATGTTTGCACAGTCCAAAGAACATCCCGCCGCTCGCGCCGTGCTTACTGCTGCCGCGAGCACCGGCAAGTACCTCATCGGTTCCATCAACAACGAACCGCTTGAGCTCAACCAGTACCGCATCGACACTTTTCATTTGCGCCGCGAGTTCCTCGTTTTTTTCAGCTCCTGCTACGTACGCGCTCGCAAGCCCGAAGAGACCATCTTCCGCATCGCGCTCGAAGTCACCCAGCGTCCGCCAGAGCAATGTCTCTTTATCGATGATCGGCCTCTCAATCTCGAGTGCCCGCGCCGCCTGGGTTTCAACGTGATTCACCATCAAAACGCGGAGCAATTGCGTTCCGAGCTGAGAAGTTACGGTGTTGAGGTATAGTTTCGTGCACTCATTTTTAGGCGCGTCCGTCGCGTCTGCGTGCTGAGGGAACCCATGGCTGAGGAAACGACCAAATCTGGAAGTCTCTATGGCGGCACCGCAGAGCCCTGCGCCGTTGTGCTCTTTGGCGCTTCAGGTGATTTGGCCAAGCGCAAAGTCATCCCCGCGATGTTCGATCTTGCCGCTCACAATTCGCTCGGTTCGCGTTACGCCATCGTCGGCTTTGCCCGCACGCCGATGAGTGACGAGGATTTTCGCGCCACCACCGGAGAAGCCGCCAAGACCATGTCCGAGCTTGGCCCGGTCGACCCCAAGCAGTGGGACGAATTCGCCTCCTGCCTGTACTACAGCTCCGGCGACTACTCCGACCCGCAAGCCTACGAGCATCTCGTCAAGCGCCTCGCCGAGCTCGAAGCCGAAAAGAAACTCGGCGGCAATCGCCTTTTCTATCTCTCCACCCCACCGGAAGTCTATCCTCACATCGTCGAGCAACTCGGTCGCGCCGGCCTCTCCCGCCCAAAGTCGCCCAACTCCTGGGTGCGCATCATTATTGAAAAGCCTTTCGGCCGCGATCTCGCGTCCGCCAAGGAACTGAACAAGATCGTTCTCAACGTGTTCGAAGAGCAGCAGGTCTACCGCATCGATCACTATCTCGGCAAAGACACCGTCCAGAATTTGCTCGTCCTGCGTTTCGGCAACGGCATCTTCGAACCACTCTGGAATCGCAATTACGTCGACTGCGTGCAAATCACTGCCGCTGAAACCCTCGGCGTCGAACGCCGCGGCGGCTTTTACGAATCGGCAGGCGCGCTTCGCGACATGATCCAGAGCCACGTCCTGCAACTAACGTCCCTCGTAGCCGTCGAACCGCCTGCTTCCTTCGACGCCACCGCCGTCCGCAACGAAAAACTCAAAGTTCTCCAGTCCATTCGCCCGTTCGACCTCGAAATGGTTGCGCAAAACGTCGTGCGCGGCCAATACGCGCCGGGTCAGATCGATGGCAAACGCGTCGCCGGCTATCGCGAAGAACCCGGCGTCAGCCAAACTTCCCGCACCGAAACGTTTGTCGCCGCCTGCCTGGAAATTGACAACTGGCGTTGGGCTGGCGTTCCCTTTTATTTGCGCACTGGCAAACGCCTCGCCAAGCGCAGCACCGAAATCACCATTCAATTTCGCTGCGCGCCCCACATCGTCTTTCGTGAACGCGACATCGAGCCGAATCGCCTCATTCTGAATATTCAGCCCGACGAAGGTATCTCCATTTCCTTCGGCGCCAAGCGGCCCGGCACCGACATGCGCATCGGCAACGTCAATATGAACTTCAGCTACAAGGAAGGTTTTGGCGATGCTTCGCGCAGCGCCTACGCCACGCTCGTCAATGATTGCCTCCGTGGCGACCCCACACTCTTTGATCGCGGCGACAACGTGGAAGCCGCATGGTCGCTCGTCGACCCCATCCTCGATGTTTGGAGCGCTGCGAAAAGCGCCAAGGTTCCAGAGTACGCGGCCGGAAGCTGGGGCCCGCGCGAATCCGACCTCCTGCTCGAGCGCGACGGCAGAAAATGGTACAACCCATGATTTATGTCACACAGAGCGATAGCAAACGGCACCACCACAGGGGGATTAGGTGATTCTTGCGGGCGACGTTGGCGGCACAAAGTGCAACCTTGCACTCTTCTCGGAGAAGCGCGGGAAGCTCACATCCGTCTTCAAGCAGCGCTTTGCGAGCAAAGACTTCGCGCAGTTTGATCTGATCGTCCGCGAATTCTCGCTCCAGGCCGCTCCGCACCTGCATTCCGAACGCGTGCGCGCTGCAGGCTTTGGAGTCGCCGGCCCCGTCATCAACAATCGCGTCCGCGCCACCAATCTTCCCTGGACGGTAGATGCCGCCGTTCTCGCAAGCGAACTAAAGCTGGACGACGTCGTGCTCATGAACGATCTTGGCGCAACGGGCCACAGCATCGAGCATCTCGCCACCGAAGAATACTGCGTCCTCAATCCCGGCCAACCAGAGTACGGCGGGACTCGCGCGCTCCTTGCCGCTGGCACTGGTCTTGGTCAGTCCATCCTCGTTTGGGACGGCGCACGCTATCGCGTTGTCCCCTCCGAGGGAGGCCATTCCGATTTCGCGCCGCACACCGAACAACAAATCGAACTCCTCCGCTACATGCGCCGCCGCTATCCGCAAGTCAGCTGGGAGCTGATCCTCTCAGGGCGCGGTTTCCGCACCATCCATGAATTCCTCAGTCAGGATGTGACCCATCATTCCTTCGAAGACCCCGGCACGGATCCCGCTCCCGAAATCACCAAGCTCGGCCTCTCCAAAGAGTGCCCTGTCTGCTCCGACACTCTCGATCTCTGGACCGCCATCTACGGCGCCGAAGCCGGCAATCTAGCCCTCAAAGTTCTCGCGTTAGGCGGCGTCTACGTGGCCGGCGGCATCGCCGTCAAAATCATCGAAAAAATCAAAGACGGCACTTTCTTCGCTGCCTTCCGCGACAAATGGAAATTCGAAAGCATGCTAAGCAACATCCCCGTCTCGGTGATCCTCAACGAATCCGCCCCACTACTAGGCGCAGCCTACGAAGCCCTCGCCTCTCTCCCGCGCTAGTTCCAATTTCCAATCCCACCAGCTCCTTTGAAGGTGAGGGCTCACCCCTACCTCGACCTGTACAACTGGAAACTCCGCACTTCAACCCACTTCTGCACAACGTCGTTGCTTGCTAGCCTCGTCTCATGCCCTTATTCGGCGACGATTTCCCCGACTGGAAGCCCGTCTCTCGCATCGCTGGCATAGCCTGGCTAGTTTTCTATCTCCTCTTCCTCCTGTACGCCGTCACCAACAACAGCGGTTTCCTGATCATCGATTACGTCAATCTCATCATTCACGAAGGCGGCCACTTCTTCTTCAGCTGGTTCGGCCGCACCATCATGATTCTCGGCGGCACACTCGGTGAACTCATTGTCCCGTTCCTCTGCGCCGCTTATTTCTTCTGGAAGCGTGAAACCACCGCCGTGGCCTTCTGCAGCTTCTGGTTCTTCGAAAATTTCCTCTATATCGGCACCTACATGTCCGACTCTCGCACCGCCGCCCTCCCGCTAGTCGGCGGCGGCGAAGACAGCGACTGGACCCTCCTCTTCACCCAATGGGATGTCTTGCTCCACGATCAGCAAATCGGCTACACCACCCGCGCCCTCGGCTGGCTAGGCATGCTAACCACCGTCGCCTGGCTCGCCTACCGAGTGGCCCAGCATAGTCGGAGCGGCTCCCACAGTCAGCTCGATTAGCGCATGATATGATCGACTTTGCGGCAGGACGAGGGCGCCATGCGAAACCAGGGCGGCAACAAAAACCCCTGCGAAGAACGAATTATTCGAGACCCAAAAACGTGCGGCGGCGAGCCCGTATTCAAGGGGACGCGTCTCACTCTCCGCACCGTGCTCGCCAGCTTGGCTTCCGGCGACACGGCCCAGGGAATTCTCGCCGACTTCCCCACACTGAATCCTGCAGACATCCAAGCCGCACGCGTCTTCGCCCTCGCGTCCACAAGGAGCAATCCATGAGCAGTGCCGTAACTACTCCCGTCGCCGAAGTTCAAAATTTTATCAACGGCGCGTGGCGCCGCCCCTCTTCCTCAGACTTCTTCGACGTCACCAATCCCGCCACCACCGAAGTCCTCGCCCGCACGCCAATGTCCTCCGCCGCCGACGTTGACGCCGCTGTTCAAGCCGCCGCCGCTGCATTTCCTGCCTGGCGCCGCACTCCTCCCGGCGAGCGCGTCCAATATCTCTTCAAGCTAAAAAATCTTCTCGAAGAGCATCTCGACGAACTCTCCCGCCTCATCACTCTCGAGAACGGTAAAACTTTCGCTGAAGCCAAAGCCGAACTTCGCCGCGGCATCGAAAACGTCGAAGTCGCCTGCGGCATTCCCATGATGATGCAAGGCTACAACCTCGAAGACGTCACGCCCGGCGTCGACGAAATGCAGATCCGCCAGCCGCTCGGCGTAGTCGCCGCCATCGTCCCCTTCAATTTTCCTGCGATGATTTCCTACTGGTTTCTCCCCTACGCCATTGCCTGCGGCAACACCTTCATTCTCAAGCCCTCCGAGCGCGTCCCCCTCAGCATGATCCGCGCCTTCGAACTGCTCGAAAAAACCGGCCTCCCCAAGGGCGTCATCAATCTCGTCAACGGCGGCAAAGACGTCGTCAACGCTCTCTGCGATCATCCGCAAGTCCGCGCCATCAGCTTCGTCGGCTCCACTCCCGTCGCCAAACATGTCTACACGCGCTCGGCGGCCGCCGGCAAACGAGCCCAATGCCAGGGCGGCGCAAAAAATCATGTCATCGTACTTCCCGACGCTGACATGGAACTCGCCACGCAAATCATCAGCGACAGCGCCTTCGGCTGCGCCGGTCAACGCTGCCTGGCCGTCAGTGTTGCCGTCACCATCGGTGAAGCGCAAAAATCTTTCCGCGATTCCATCGCCCACGCCGCGACGCAAATCAAGGTCGGCAACGGCCTCGAGCCTGGCGTGCAAATGGGCCCGGTCATTTCCAGCGACAGCAAGAAGCGTATCGAATCGCTCATTAACGCCGGTGTCGGCGAAGGCGCCAAAGCCATCCTCGATGGCCGCAACACCAAAGTCCCCAAACACGAATCCGGCAGCTTCCTCACGCCCACCGTCCTCGACGGCCTGCCCTCCACCAGCCAGCTCGCCAACACGGAAATTTTCGGCCCCGTCCTCAGCCTCGTCCACGCCAATTCCATGGACGACGCTCTCGACTTCCTCCGCCGCAGCCCCTACGGCAATCAAGCCTCGCTCTTCACCACCAACGGCGCCGCCGCTCGCCGTTTCCGTTACGAAGCGCCCGCCGGCAACATCGGCATCAACATTGGCGTCGCCGCTCCCATGGCCTATTTCCCCTTCAGCGGCTGGAAAGAAAGTTTCTTCGGCATTCTCCACGGCCAGGGCCGCGACGCCGTCGAATTCTTCACCGAATCCAAAATCGTAGTAGAACGCTGGTCCCGCCAGGAAACCCGCAAGTTCTAATATGCAGTGCCGGAGCCCAGCTCCCGCTTTTCCCCGCGTTTCGAGCAGCACAAGCTTCAGTCTGTACTCTTCCGATTTGTAGGGGCGCCGCATGCTGCGCCCCATTGACATTCGTCAGCCACCCAGCGCGTTGTCATTCCGAGCGTAGCGAGGAATCTGCTTTTTCTTCCGCTCCGATCCGCGAACCAGCCAATCGTGTCTACGCCCCAAGCCCCTCCAACCCCCCTCACTCCGCGACCGCATCCAAGCCGCCATCGCCTTCAACCGAAATTTCTTTCTATACTTCGCCGTCCCCGCGATACGTCCATTTGGAGTATACTAAGCAAACCTTCATTCGGGAGGAACTATGCCCGAGCTCCTTCGCCCGCTAAGTCTTCTCGCGAGTTCACTGCTCTCTTGCACCGCGCCTCTCCTGGCGCAAGACATGCCCGTGCGCGTCGAAGCGGTCCAGCTCCTCGAGCGCGCCAACGCCGTCAGCCTGCCCTCCAGCAGCATGCCCAATCACAAGCACGACGCCACTTTTCGCGCCTACGGGCTCGACGGAACCACCAAAGAGGGCCAATTCAGCGCCATTTACGCCAAAGACGGAGAGCGCGATGAGTTCAATTTTGGCGACTACCACGGGATTCGCCTTTCTTACCAGGGCAAGATGTTTCAGAATTCTTACCAGCCATACCCCGCCGAGCTCGCCGAGTTCGATCATCTAACTCCGCTTCTGATCGGACGCTTCGATAAGTCTGACACCATCGACTCGATCAACCCCGCAACTCTTTACGGCCGCCCGGCAAAATGCATTGCATTCGAAACCGTCAATGGAAGAACCCACCAGTCCAACGAAATCTGTGTGGACAATGAACTTGGCGCCATTGTTCGCTGGAACGTAGGCGACGAACTGATCGAGGACACGGACTACTTCTCGTTTCAGGGTATTTGGCTGCCAGCCCACATCCGCCATTATCTCAACGGCAAACTGCGCATGGAGGTCGAGCAGAAACTGAGCGTCATGGAGGGCCCCATCGATTGGGCCGCCCTGACGCCGTCCAACGCCACCTTGCTCACAAGATGCAGCGAACACCGTCGCGCCATCGTGCAATCCGCGCCCCAACCGGCTTCCGCCGGTCCTGGTCCGTGGTATGACGTGAAGGTGCAAGCAGTCATCGGAGCGGATGGCCGCGTTCGAGAAGCGGCCGTCTTGCCGGCTGGACAACTCGATCTTGAACAACAGGCAGTTCAGATAGTTTCCGGATGGGTCTTTACGCCTGCTACTTGCAATGGCAGGCCCTACGCTGTGAACGCCAATCTCACCGTTCACTTCCCGCCGCAGTAAGCGTTCACCGTCGTCCGGCAGCCGAACACCCACACACCGTCATTTCGAACGGAGCAAGCCGACGCTTTTTCTTCCCATTTCACTTCCTGTGAAATGATCGGCTTGCGCAGAGAGAAATCTCTCTTAGTCTTTGCGTTGGTATTGGTATTGGCCTTTGTCTCTGTCCTGATCCTCTCTTTCCGTTTCTCTCGGCGATTTGAACAAGCCCCCACACAATGCCAAAATCGCTCCCCAATGGACCGCACCTACCACGTCTACTTCATGGCCAGCCAATCCGGCGTCCTTTACCTGGGCGTCACCAGCCACCTAACCAAACGCGTCTTCCAACACAAACAAAAACTCCTCCCAGGCTTCACACAAAAATGCAACATCACCAAACTCGTCTGGTTCGAGCCTCACCCCGCCGCCCGCGCCGCCATCTCCCGCGAAAAAGAAATCAAAAAATGGCGCCTCTCCAAAAAAATCACCCTGATCGAATTCCTAAATCCGACATGGACCGACCTCAGCCTCGCCCTCTAACGACTCGCACCCGCACCCACGCCAGCACTCGCGCCCACCAGCACTCGCACCCACGCCCCAACACCGTCATTTCGAACGGAGCAAGCCAACGCTTTTTCTTCCCATTTCACTTCCTGTGAAATGGTCGGCTTGCGCAGAGAGAAATCTCTCTGTCGGCCCCAGTGTCCCCAATCTTTCAACTTCCGAACCTCCGAACCTCCGAACTTGAAACCTTCGAACCTTCCGACATTCAAACAATCTGTGTCTTCGGCACCATGCAGGCCCCCAAAAAACCAAATCCTCCAGGCCCTCTTCGCCGAAGCCGAGCCCCACCAATAAATGTGTATAGAAACCGCAAGAGAACCGGGAACTTCCCCACGGGTCCCCGGTTTCCGTGGCTAGACCAGATGCCTACGCCTTCTAGTCGTTGCCCGGGCAATTCATACTTGAGAACACCGTGCATGAGATTGGCGCCAGTGGAGATGCTTGCACGAACTCGGTTGTCTGCCAGTATTAATCGTGTATACTGGCATTCACTGGAGGGAACATGCAGGATGAATTAGAGTTTGGCGCCGGCGGTCGAACGCGTTCGGGCAAGGCGCGGATGTCCAAAATGACTGCGGAAGAACGTCGGGAGTTTGGCAAACGAGGCGCTGCCAAACGGTGGGCGATGCAAAAGAATCGAACCGATGAAATCTATGAGCCAGAAGCATGGGGTGATCTGCCTATCGTTGGGCATACTGTACCGTGCGCTGTAATCGTAGTCGAGGGAGAAGTAATTCGTCTTGTTTCAGAGCGTGAATTGGTGAAGTCCTTGGGGGGCAAGAGGGGCGGATCGCATTGGCTTCGGGCAAGAGAGGACGCCAACGCTGCGAACCTTCCACCCATTCTTTCTGCCGGGAATCTGCGGCCCTATATCAGCGAGCAATTACGTGAGGGGCTCGCTAACCGCTACCCCTACAAAGTACCCGGAAGAACGGGCTTCGTTGCCAACGGGCTGCGTGGCGAGCTCTATCCAATGATATGCGACGTGTTTCTTAGAGCAAGAGACGCGGACGCTCTCTTAGAGAGTCAGCATGACTTGGCTAGTTCTGCCGACATCCTCATGCGTGCCCTCGCCCACACTGGCATTATCGCCCTCATTGACGAAGCGACTGGATACCAGAAAAAGAGAGCAATAGACGCGCTGGCTCGAATCCTGGAGGCATTCATCGCAAAAGAGCTTCAGCCCTATATCCAAACGTTCCCCGCAGATTTCTACGAGCATCTGTTTCGCCTTCGCGGTTTGGACTACAAGACTGACTCCGTGAAGCGTCCGCAATATTTTGGATGTCTGACGAACGATATCGTGTATAAGCGTCTGGCGCCGCGAGTTTTGGAAGAGCTAAAACGGGTGGTGGAACGCAATGAGGCCGGAAGGCCAACCCATAAATACTTCCAGAGGTTGACTGCGAACATCGGCTATCCAAAGCTGCGGGAGCATCTGGGGGCCGTAGTCGCGATGATGAAGCTGAGTTTTACCTACGCGGACTTCATGGAAAAGCTGGATAAGGTCTCTCCGCGATATGGTCAAAATTGGCTGCTGCCGTTCAATGACCCGCAACCCGATAGCGGCTTGGGGCTTTGAGCATGGGCGGGCAACTCTTTGGGAGAATGGGGCGTCTTCTGATAATTTCCGAGACAACTCATTCTAACTGAAATGGCGGGAGATTCGGCCCCCGGGGCTTTCAGAACATTGAGCGACGCGGACTAATTCACTTCGAAGAAATCAGCCACCATCGATGGACACGAACGAAAAAGACGAAAAGCTAATCGTGAATTTCGCAGTCTTGCAGAGCGTAGAAAGCTACATTGATACGTGCGGGAAGTTCCGCACAACATGCGCATCATTTCAGATACCCGGTCGTGACTCGGGCAGTGCGACTGCCGTCTACATCCCATACTGTGACAAACAACGATTCAGTTTCGGAGAATTTTTGGATGGCTGCCGGGGGCACGGAGTCTTTAGGCCACCCGAGACCCGCAAGCGTTGGCAGATGACGGACTTTGTCTTGTTTCGTGAGCACTTTTACGATATCCATTGCCCTCCGGCTTGCCCTGGTTACTCGGATTCGCGGATTGAGGCTGCGCCTATGTCTAAGACGGCTGATGTCATTCAGGGAATAAAGCAACTTCGGAAAGAAGTTGAGGAGATCCGCGCCCAACTTCGCCAACCGAGCTTGTTGAGGGACGAGGGCCTCTTAAACGAGAAATTAAAAAAATGGACGAACCGAGCCTACGAACAATTAAACGCATGGGGGTTTAAGAGAGAGGCGGAAGACGGTTTCGGCAGTAACTCCATGACTCATATGTATGACGGAGTTGATGCACGAGCCAAAATGAGAGACGACAAACTGAATGCTCTTCTGGATGACATCTCGTCCCACCCGGAGCACTACGAGACAAGGCTTGGTCATTCTCAGCAAGAGGTTGACCGAAAGAAAATGCCCAAGGCTCAAAGAATCTTCCTCGGCCACGGGCGAAATAAACTTTGGGCGAGGGTTCACATTTACCTTAAGGACGAGCTTCATTTGAGCGTCGAGGCGTGGGAATCCAACCCTCGAGCAGGTTTGCATTCGGTTGACGTGCTGAATGAGGTGCTCGATTCCTGTACATTCGCTGTTATTATCGGCACTGGTGAAGACGCCACTGCTGATGGCGGGCTGCGAGCACGACAAAACGTGGTGCACGAGATCGGTTTGTTCCAAGGCCGCCTTGGTTTCAAAAAGGTAGCATTACTTCAGCAGCGCGGAGTTGAAGAATTTTCAAACCTGGCGGGACTACAAGTAATTCCGTTTAGCGGCTTGCAAGTCGAAGAGACCTTTTACGAACTTAGGCGAATGTTGGAGCGTGAACGAGTCATTTCTTGAGGCGGGTAGCCGATCCTTGCGGGGGCGCCGCACCTTCGTTCATCCGTCGACGGGACGTTTCCTTATATGTTAGGACCACCTTTGACTCCTAAACCTTGAACTTTTCAACTTTTAACCTCCACCATGCCCGCTACTCACTATTCACTACTCACTGCCTTCCCGCTAAACTAAGCCATGCCCTTCGTCTCCATCACTCGCCTACGCATCCGTTCCTGGCGCTTCGTCCCGATGTTTTTCGTTTACGCGATTCGCTCCTCGCGACAGGCCGCCCGCGCCGAAGGCAGCCTCGCCATCAAACTGCTCCGCGACCGCCGCAACACCTTCTGGACCGCCACCCTTTGGACCTCCGACGCCGCCATGAAGCAATTCATGATCTCCGGCGCTCACGGACGCGCCATGCGCAAACTTCTCAACTGGTGCGACGAAGCCGCCGTCGCTCACTGGACCCAGGAATCCACTGCCCTGCCACCCTGGCCCGAAGCCCACGCCCGCCTCCAAACCGAAGGCCGCCCCTCCAAAGTCAACCACCCCTCCACAACCCACCTGGCCCACAAATTCCCCGACCCCCACGTCACCTCCACCTCCGAAACCACCTTCAAGTAACTACTCACCACCCACTATTCACTACTCACTGTCTTCTCATTCGAACGATACCCAAAAAGTACTTGACAACCCGTTAAATCCATATTAATATTCCCTATGGTTAGCTCGCCAAACCGCCTCAATTCACCCAGGCCCTGCATTCCTCCGTCTTCCTTTGCGACCTCTGTGTTAAAAAACACACGCCCCATGGCTCCGATCTTTCGGCAAGCAGTCGCCGTTCGCTCGTTTACCCTGAGCCGGTTTTGCGAAGGGCCGCTCGCCACTCGCCACCCGTTTACCCCGAGCTTCGAGCGGTCGCTTCTTCGCCATCCAATAAAATCCGCAACCCCCTTAGCTGCAACACTTGTAGAGATGCCCGCAAACGCTGATTCTAAGCGGCTTACTAAAATACTAAATCCTTTAGATGCAACAGTTGCAGAAAACGCAGAGGGACTGTCGTCTGCCCCTTGTCGCCTATCCTCCTACTCTCTGTACATGACGGAAGTGCCGCAACCCCTTTCCGTTCAGGCGCTTCCGCACTCTGTCCGTACACAACGGAGGGTGGGGGTGCACGGCCATTTGGTCGCGCGCCGATTCCTTCTCGGGGGAGTGAAATCGAAGGACCTTCGCCGGACCCCCGCACCCGCGCCATCAACGGTGAGCTGCCAGCCGCTCGCTCGCCGCTCCAAAACTCAGCTCGAAAAACTCAATATCTTCGCCGCCGCCAGCCGCGCCGTCGAATCCCGCACCACGAATTCCGGCTCGATCGCTATCTCGGGAACATACTCGTGGCGCTCCTCAATCTGGCTCACCAAAGTTTGCGCCGCGATCTCGCCCATGCGCAGCAGCGGCTGCCGCACCGTCGTCAACCCCGGATTCGCAAATGCCGCTCCCGGAATATCATCGAACCCCACAATCGAAACGTCTTCCGGCACACGCAAACCCGCGTCGCGCAGCGCCCAGATTGCCCCAATCGCCGAAATATCGTTGTACGCAAAAAGCGCCGTAAACGGCTCGCGCCTCGCGAGCAGCGCTTTCGTCACCGGGAAGCCCACCTCCGGTGTCGAATCTTTGCTCTCGATGCGTATCGTAAGCTCTGGCCGGATGCGAATCCCCAACTCCGCGGCCACTTCGCAAATCGCGTTCCACCGCACTTCGGAGTCCGAGCTGAAAACCTGTCCCTGCAAAAACGCAATGTCCTTGTGGCCCAGCTCCTTCAAGTGTTCGAGCGCGAACCGCGCCGCGCGTTTATGGTCCAACACGATATTTGTCACGCCGGCGATTTGCGTGTGCCCCGCGACAGCGACCGTCGGCAGCGAGGGCTCCGCCGAGATCGAAGTGTCCACCGTAATAACGCCCTCCACGCCACGCTCCATCAGCATCTGTGAATACGTTTGCAAAAGTTTCGGATTGTGCCGGTGAACGACTGTCAGAAAAAAGTAATTCTGCCCGGTAAGGTATCTCTCAATCCCGCTGATGACCTGCGAACCGTACGCGTCGCCAATCTCTTCAGCGATCACGCCGATCGTGAACGTCC
>DASXMM010000172.1:0-10177 GCA_036495665.1 Candidatus Acidiferrum sp.
CCGGCACTGGATGTCGGTGACCCGGTTACGCGTTTTTTCATGCTCTCCAGCGGCTACGCGTTGGCGGGCTCTTCCTTCGCCACGACAGGCTGGGCCATTCATGAAGCGCTGCCCGATCAAATCGCCGTTCTCGACGTGTTCGAGAAGATGGTTGGGCATCCGAAGCAGACCATCGCTTGGGGGCACTCCCTCGGCGGGATTATCACGGCCGGGCTGATACAGCGCTACCCGGAGCGCTTTGACGCCGCGTTGCCGATGTGCGGCGTGCTCTCTGGCGGCGTGGCTACGTGGAACACCGCGCTGGATTCGGAGGTCGCGTTCAAGACGCTGCTCGCACCTGGAACCGGCCTCCAAGTCGTGAATATTGCGAACCCTGGCGAAAATCTCGATCTCGCCGAAGCGGTGCTCGTCGAAGCGCAGGCCACGCCCCAGGGAAGAGCGAAAATCGCGCTGGTAGGCGCGCTTGCCGACGGGCCCGGTTGGTTTACTCCTTTATCGCCAGAGCCAGCTCCCACCGATTTTGCCGGCCAGGAGGCCAATCAGTTCTTGTGGGACGAGCTGATCGACTTTCCGTTTGTTTTTGCGTTTCGCGCCGAGCTTGAGGCACGCGCGCAGGGCAATGTCTCCTGGAACACGGGAGTCGATTACCGTAAGCAGCTGGAGCGCTCCATCGGCGGCGAGCAGGTTCGCGCGCTTTACAAACAGGCTGGGCTCGATCTCGATGCCGATCTGGACGCGCTGAACGATTCGGCTCGCATCAGCGCCGATCCCGAAGCCGTTCACTACCTCGAGCAAAATATTATCTTTGACGGCCAAATCCATTTTCCGGTTCTGACGCTGCACACGACGGGAGATGGCCTGGTGGTGGTTCAGAACGAGAGTGCGTACAAACAAGTGGTCGATGAAGCGGGCAACGGTGACTTTCTGCGCCGCACGTTTGTAGCTCGCGCGGGACACTGTGCTTTCACTCCAGCAGAAACCATCGCCGCCGTTCAGACGCTCATCAATCGTTTGGACACGGGAAGGTGGGGTGACGTCGATGCGAGCGACCTGAATAACGCCGCCGCGGCGCTGGGACCGGCATTCAATGTTTTCATCCTGCCCCCACCGCCAGGCGTCGTCCCCCCGCCGCCGCCAAGCGTCGTTCCCGCGCCGCCCGCTTACATCGAGTTTCTTCCGAGCCAGTATCTTCGGCCGTTCGACGCAGCGGTCGAGAATTGCAATCGAGGATTCGCGTGCGGCAATCCTTTTTTACAGATTAACCAGCATTAGCGCCGGTTTCGCGGACGGATGTTCCGGCGGCCAAAAGGGTGGAGTACTCGCTTGCGATAATGTTAGCCTATAACATATGTTATAAGCACTCGTAATAGGGGCGTGCGCGCTCAAATTTAACAATCGAGGGACAGTTTAAAAGGAGTCTGATTCATGGACCTAAACTTAACCGCCGAGGAGATGGCGTTTCGCGATGATCTCCGCGGCTGGCTCGCTTCGAATGTCCCGAAGGACTGGGAAGAGTGGCGCGAAAAGCCGATGGAAGAATCGTTTCCCTATCTTCGAGCCTGGCAGCGAAAGCTTCAGGAAGGCCGCTGGGCCGCGGTTTCGTGGCCCAAGGAATACGGCGGCCGCAGCGCCACGCTGATGCAGCAGGCGCTATTTTGGGAAGAGATGGCGCGGGTCGAAGCGCCGCCAATGGCCAACTCTCTTGGCTTGGGGCTTATCGGGCCGACGATCATCGCATACGGAACAGAAGCGCAGAAAAAACGTTACATCCCAAAAATACTGAGCGCCGAAGAAATCTGGTGCCAGGGATTTTCCGAGCCTAACGCCGGTTCCGATCTTGCAGGGCTTCAAACGGAAGCGCGTCTGGACGGCGATCACTATATCGTGAACGGCCAAAAAGTCTGGACGAGCTATGGCTGGGTGGGCGACTGGTGTGAGCTGGTCGTTCGCACCGACGCGAGCGCCGCGAAACACAAGGGCCTCACGGTTCTGCTCGTGGACATGAAATCGCCCGGCATCGAAGTCCGCCCGTTGCGTCAAATGACCGGCGAATCCGAATTCAACGAGCTTTTCTTTCGGGATGTTCGCGTGCCCGCTGAAAATGTCCTCGGAAAGGTGAACGACGGCTGGAATGTGGCGATGAGCACGCTGATGCATGAACGCGGCTCGTACGGCGCTCGCCTGCATCTTATTTTCAAGCGTACGATTACTCGCCTCATTGACCTTGCGCGGACGATCCCGCGCAACGGCCGCCGCGCGGCGGAAGATCCGGTCATCCGGCAGAAGCTCGCGCAGTGCAGCGCGGAGATTGAAATCATGCGCTTCAACCAGATGCGCGCGTTCAGCCGCATTTCCGCGACTGGCGTGCCTGGCCCCGAAGGCTCGATTCAGAAAATTTTCTGGAGCGAGCTGAACCAGCGCCTGCAGCAAATCGCGCAGGAAATTCTCGGTTCGTATGGCCAGCTCATGGCAGGCGACCCGCGCGCGATCGACAAAGGTTTGTGGTCCTACGCGTATCTGCGCACACGCGGAAACACGATCGAAGCGGGGACGTCCGAAGTGCAACGCAACATCATTGGGCATTTCGTTCTCGGTCTGCCCAGAAGCTACTAAACGGAAGCGACGAAACGAAGAGACCAACGGAGCTGCCATGCAATTCGGTCTGAGCGAGAGCCAGGAATTTCTAAAAGACAGCGCGCGCAAATTTTTCGCGGGGGAATGTCCCCTTGCAGAGGTGCGGCGGTTGATGGAAACGGATACGGCCTACGATGCCGCGCTTTGGTCGAAACTTACGGAGCAGGGTTACACCGGGATCATTTTTCCAGAGGAATATGGTGGAGTTGGGCTCGGCAAAGTTGAGCTCATGCTGCTTATGGAAGAGGCAGGGCGCGCGCTTTTGCCGGGGCCATTTTTCTCGACGGTCGTGCTTGCGGGATCGGTTCTGGATGCGGTTGGCACACCCGCGCATAAAAAACAATATCTTGAGCCGATCTGCCGAGGCGAAGTTCGCTCCACCGTCGCGCTCGTCGAAAAGAGCGCGAACTGGGATCCTCGATCATTTGAGATGAGCGCTGCGAACGGAAAACTGAGCGGCGCGAAATTTTTTGTGCCGGATGCCGCTATCGCCGATTTTGTGATGGTCGCGGCTCGCGAGGGCCTCTACGTTGTCGAAGCCAAGGCCCGCGGGCTAAAAATATCGCCGATGCACGGCATGGATCTCACGCGAAAACTCTACGTCGTGGAATTCAGCGACACTCCGGCGGAAAAAATCGCTCCGAATTCGAGCTCCGGCCTCGCGCGCGCTCTCGATGTCGCCGCCACCGCGCTCGCCGCAGAACTCGTCGGCGGGATGCAGCGGACGCTCGACGTCACCGTCGAATACGCGAAGACGAGAAAACAATTCGGCAAGCCCATCGGAATATTCCAAGCTGTCCAACATCAGTGTGCGGACATGTATCTCGAGACCGAGAGTTCGCGCTCCGCTGTGTATTACGCCGGATGGGCGCTCGAGGAAAACGCGCCGGAAGCATCCACCGCGGTCTCCATCGCGAAGATGTATGCCAGCGACGCGGCACGGACGGTTGGTAACCGCGGCATCCAGATTCACGGCGGCATGGGTTTCACGTGGGAAAACGATATTCACTTGTATTACCGCCGCGCGAAAGCGTCGGAAACAGCGTTCGGCGATGCTACGTTCCATCGCGAGCGGATCGCGTCTGCGGTGATCGATTCCGCCGCCAATCTCTCGGCGAAAAGTGCGTAAGATTTCATTCACCCAAACGCACTCACTGAATGAGCGAACTCTCAATCGCAGGTTCGCTACGTGTCGCAACTGGAGCTTTCATGCCCTTCGTTGAAAATCAAGGTGCCAAAATATATTGGGACGAGCAAGGCTCCGGCGAGCCTCTACTGCTCATCATGGGGCTCAGCTATCCCTCTTACATGTGGCACCGCAGCCGGCCCGTCCTCGCGCAGCGTTACCGCACGATCGCTCTCGACAATCGTGGTGTCGGTCAAAGCGATGTGCCTCCAGGCACGTACTCCATTCCGTTGATGGCTTCCGACGCGGCTGCCGTCCTGGATGCCGCGGGCGTCGAGAGCGCGCACGTATTTGGCGTTTCGATGGGCGGCATGATTGCGCAGGAATTTGCGCTGCAATATCCCAACCGCGTGCGCTCGCTGATTCTCGGTTGCACGACGCCCGGCGGCCCCGATGCGGTGCAGCCCGACCCTGAAGCGCTGCAGGTGCTTCTCCGGCGCGACGTCACTCCGGAGGAATCGAAAGAAGCTATCATCCCGTTTATTTACGATGCGGCGACCCCGCGCGCGCTCATTGACGAAGACATGGCCATCCGCATGAAGTGGTATCCCACCGCGCAAGGTTACATGGGTCAGCTTCAAGGAATTTTCGGTTGGGAAGCGTACAGCCGTATCGCACAAATCGCGGCGCCCACGCTGGTCCTTCACGGCGAATCGGACCGCCTCGTCTTACCCGGGAACGCGCGTCTGATCGCGGAACGAATTGCAGGCGCTAAGCTTGTATTGATCCCTCACGCCAGCCACATTTTCGAAACTGACCAGCCTGCGGCATCGCTTCACGCCATTCTGGAGTTTCTAGCCGCGCAGCAGCGTCACGCACAGACGCAAGCGCAAGCCTGACAGCCAACGCAACCTAGCGCACCGCGATATACAAATCAACCACAGCGTCAGCCGGATTTTGCGCTCGCTGATCGTAAACCTCGAAGTCAGCCTTGTACGTCCGGTCTCCGCCCAGTTCGCTCTTCGGCGTGGCCCAAACCCGTTGCCACATCTCCACAACAACCTTTTGCACTGGGCCGCGCTCCGAAGTGAAGACCGCGTAGCGGCCGGCCGGCACATTTCTCGCAACCATTCCCGCGCGGAGATTCTCCACTTTCGTGACGCGGGCGCCCAACAAGTAGTTGTACTCGCCGTCTTTGTCGCTCGCATAATCCGAGTACACGGCGATAATTTTCGCGTCCGCTTTGTTCGGAATGGCCGCCAGCACGCCTTCCTGGAACAATCGCTCCCACTGTTTGCCGATGGGCCGGGCTGGCGTCATTTGCTCTGCGTTGCTCGTGCGCACGGAAATGCCTACCACCGTAAATGCTTCCTGCTGTACGGCCTTCGGGTTCATATCCGGATCCTTTTTCATTTCGGACGAACTCGCAAGCGAGCACAAGCGCATCGCGATCGCAATTCCTGCCAGCCACACCGCGTTTCGAGCGGAATTACGAAACATCGAACACTCCATTTCCAAAACGATGACGCAATTGCAGGCTGCTCCGAGGGGTCTGCGGCTAGTTGACTCGCCGGGCCGCGGCCTCCACACCCACAAGCATCTTCTCCAAATCCTTGCCCGAATAATACTGGCCGTTGACGATCACCGCCGCAATTTTCTGCGTGTTCGAAATGTCTTCCAGCGGGTTGGCATTCAAGAGGACGAGGTCGGCCAGCTTCCCTTTTTCAACGGTTCCAAGCTCCTCCTCCATCCCCCAAAAACGCGCGGGGTTCAGCGTCGCGGTCGGCATTGTATCGCTTCCGCGTGCGAAGTCCATAAGCGCAATTCGCTCATCACGCGAACCCTACGATCAGCGGTATGGCGCTATCATTAAGAAGTGCGGTCCCCGTAATCCGCACGAGGGTAAGACCACGCGAACGACACATTTCTTGCTCGGGAGCTTGCTTCTGGGCGGCTCACTGCTGGCACAAGATAAGCCCGCCGATGCCCCCAACGACATGGACCACATGCAGCACGGCGGCTTCATGCAAGGCGGCATGCATCACGCAATGGCCAAAGGCGTGAAGCTGGAGCAAAAGATCGACGGCCACACGATCGTCGTGCGCATCGGTCCTATGAACCTGCCGGCGAACACCAGTCACATGAAAATGCCGCAGCCGCCCGACCTCGAATGGCAAATTCCGATTGACGGCTGGCTGCTCAGCTATTCTCCGAAGCTCGTCGATGCCAACGGCAACGAGGTCCCGGGACGTGTCCTTCATCACACAGCCTTCTGGAATGAAAACCGGGCCGATTTTCTCTGCCCCAACAAAGAGGAACACATTTTCGGTGCCGGCGGCGAACTCACGAATTGGGCTGAAGTGCCCGGCTACGGTTATCACGTTCAAATGGGTGACAAAATCCGCGTTGAAACCATGGTCCACAATCCGACGGACACTTCGTACGACAAGGTCTATCTCGAAGTAACCATTCCCTACCGGCAAGCCGGCGATAACCCGAATCTGAAGAGCGTTTATCCGACGTGGATGGACGTGAAGTCCTGCGGGAACTCCGGCTACGACTTACCTGCCGGGAACAGCGAGAAAACAGGAACCGTCCCCGTCAAATATGCCGGTGTTCTGCTCGGCGTCGGCGGCCACATGCATGACTACGCGAAAGAACTGGTGCTTGAGGACGTCACGCGCAAAGAAACGGTCGCTACTCTCGAAGCCAAAGTGGACGAGCACGGCGAACTCATCAGCATGCCCACGGTTCTGTTCCTCGACCGCGGCGGCTATAAATTTGCCGCGGGCGACATCCTCAAAATCTCGGCCACCTACGACAACACCACTGGAAAGCTTCTGCGCGACGGGGCCATGGGCATCGTCGTCGGCTATTTTGTTCCCGCGGACGACTCCGCGATGGCCGCGCTACGACGCAAGTCCACAGCGCATCCGATGGCAGGCATGTCCCACGACCACTGACGGCGCGTAACCCTCGACGTAGCCCTTCGCGACTTGTCGTCCCCGCCGCGAACCACGAACCTTTTTTGGCATCGTCATAAGACGTCCGCTTCGCAATGCAGTCTAATTCTTGGGCTGCGTCAAGTGGGACAGGCTTTCAGCCTGTCTCTCTTTCCGACACCCAAACCCCATGTACAATGCCGTCTACTCGCAGGCCGCAACCTTAGCATCGGGAGCAATTCATGACACCGGACGACTTGGCCGCTGCACCGACCGCATCGGAGCCGCTGCAGTCTTCGCCACAATTTGAAACGCGTTCTCGGTGGCGCAGAATGCGCGACTGGAGTTCGCGACAGTGGGCCGCGATTCGTCCCGGTCTCGAAGCACGCCGCGGCGCCGTTCGGGGAACGCTGGCTGCCGCCGCGGTTTGCGTGATCATCGGCGGCCTCTACGTTCAGACAGGCTTCGGTTACGTTTTTGATTTCGCCTTTTGCATCCTGTTCGCCGCCATCTTGATTCCGCTGGTCGCGCTCCTCGTCGTTCTGCTGCTGAGCATCGCCCGAAAGCTGCCGCGCTACGCGAGCGGAACGATCGTCGGTTGCTGCGTGGTTATCATGACGCTGTGGGGTCCGCCGCAACTTGGCGTCATCGTCGCGATTCTGATGGGGCTGGCTACCGGAATCCTGGGCGCGACGATCGCCACGATTTTCTGGGGCAATTTAGGGCAAGCCGCGCTGAGCAAGAAAATCGTTGTCGCGTTGCTTTTCGTTCTCGCGCTCGCGGGGAATATTTACTTTGTCTGGCTGTTTGCGCACGCAGGCTCGATGGACAAGCTCATCTCCTGGAAACCGCCGGCCGATTCGATGCCTGCGCAACTGAATGTCCCGGATCCTTCTGCTCCCGGGCCGTTTCACGTGTTGAGACTTTTCTACGGGGTCGGCAACGATATTCGCCGTCCGGAGTACGGCTCGAGCGTCGCGATCAAGACACGCACTGTGGACTCCTCCGACTTCTTCAAGGATTTCGATGGGTGGAAGCGCTGGTCGCGCAAAAAATACTGGGGCTTCGATATCGATAAGCTTCCCCTGAACGCGCGCGTGTGGTATCCGGACGGGCCTGGGCCGTTTCCGCTTGCGCTCATCGTCCATGGAAATCACAACATGTCGGATTTTTCCGACCCTGGTTACGCCTATCTCGGCGAACTGCTTGCCAGCCGCGGCATCATTCTCGCGTCGATCGACGAAAATTTTCTGAACAGCGGCCTGTTCCACGACCCGGAGAAACAACAGGCGGTGCGCGGGTGGATGTTGCTGGAGCATTTGAAACTTTGGAAGGAATGGAACCAAACCGAAGGGAACGCTTTTCACGGGAAAGTAGACATGACGCGCATCGCGCTGATGGGCCACTCGCGCGGAGGCGAAGCCGCGGCCACTGCCGCCGCCTTCAATCACATGAAGTACGCGCCCGAGGACGCCAACATTAAGTTTGATTACGATTTTTCGATTAAGGCGGTCGTCGCCATCGCGCCCGCCGACGGCCAATACAAACCGGCGGGACAACCTCGCTGGATTGAAGACGTCAGCTATCTCACTCTGCAAGGCGCGCACGACATGGACGTTTCTTCCTTCGACGGCAGCCGCCAGTGGGATCACGTTCGCTACACGAAGCCGGGGCCATGGTTCAAAGCGGAGATTTATGCCTACCGCGCGAATCACGGGCAATTCAATACGTCGTGGGGCCGCGACGACGCGGGCAAGCCGCTCGGTTGGCTGCTCAACCTGAAACCATTGATGCCCGGCGACGAACAGCGCCGCATCTCGAAGACCTATATCTCCGCTTTTCTCGAGGCCACACTCAAAGATCATCGCGAGTACGTTCCGTTGTTTGAAGATTGGCGCGTCGCTCGCGCGTGGTTGCCGGACACAATCTATTTCAATCGCTATCGAGACGCGTCGTACGTTCCCCTCGCATCGTTCGACGAGGATGCCGATCTCACCACCACGACCGCGCCGGGCGGCCATGTCGAGGGCGACAATCTCTCTGTCTGGAATGAGGGCAAGATTCCCTATCGCGAGGGTGATCGCGGCTACAACGGCGTGTTTCTCGGCTGGAATCGCGCGAAGGACGCCCCAGCGGCAAGCTACACAATCACTTTGCCTCCGAACGCCGCGGCGACTTGGCATCTGGCGCAGGATTCGACGCTTGAATTGTCGGTCGCGCCGCTCGACGAAGACGTGGCATTGCCCGGAAAGAAAAAAGACGACGAAAAAGACAAGAAAAAAGAAAAAGAAGAGGATAAATCCAAAAAGAAAGAACGCGAGTCTCCCGATTTCACGATTGAACTCGTGAGTGCTGACGACGTGACTGCCAGTGCTCCTGCCAGCCGCTTCATGCCTATCCCGCCGCCGTTCAAGGAGCACTTGACCAAGCTCGACGTGCTGGACGACCCCGCATACAATCAGAACTGGGAAGCCGTGTTCCAGACCGTGCGCGCGCCGCTTTCCGCATTTCACTCGCAGGAGAATTCCAAGCCATTCGATCCGTCCAAAATCACCACCGTGCGGCTGAAATTCGATCGCACGCCGATGTACAAAATCTGCATCAGCGGAATTGGTTTCGGCAAACAGTGATGTATGCTGTGGTCTCTTTGGAGGCCACTGATGCGTCTTTTGCGCCTGCGTTTCGTTTGGCTTTTGTCGATTCTCGCTCTGCTGTTTGTCATCTCCAGTGCTGACGCTCATGTCACGCGCGTCGAAATAATTTCTCGCACGGATATTGCAGGCGGCCACAGCTTCGGACTCGCCGGGCCGTACGAGAAAATTGTCGGACGCGTTTATTTCGCGGTCGATCCCGCGAATCTTCACAATCGCCAGATCGTTGACCTCGGCAAAGCGCCGCGCAACGCGCAAGGCGAAGTGGAATTTTCCGCCGATCTCTATCTCCTAAGACCGAAAGACATTAATAAAGGAAATGGCGCCGTGCTTTTTGAAGTCTCGAACCGCGGCGGCAAAGGAATTCTTCACCTCGTCAATGGCTTCAGCGCCGCGGATCCCAACGGTGAATATGGCGACGGGTTTCTCATGCGTGAGGGCTATACAGTTGCGTGGGTTGGCTGGGAATTCGACGTCGCCGATCACGGTGAAAATCTCAAGCTTTGGGCGCCCGTTGCGCATGACGCCGGTGAAAAAGAAATTCGCGGCCTGGTGCGTTCCGATTTCACGCCCGCACAAAAAGTGGAAGACATGCCGCTGGGCCATTCTCTGCTCGGGCCGACAGGCGGAAAAAGCTATCCCGTCGACGATCCGGCCAGTGCAAAAAACGTTTTGACGGTGCGCGACACGCCGGATGGACCGCGGCAAACGATTCCGCGCAGCCAGTGGAGTTTTGCTCACACCGTGGACGCGAAAGTTACCGCCGATCCTCATTTCATTCACCTGGACGGCGGATTTCAGGCTGGCAAAATCTATGAACTCGT
>DASXMM010000173.1:0-6298 GCA_036495665.1 Candidatus Acidiferrum sp.
CCACTTTTGCCGGGTCGGTGTCAATGGCGCCGATAATTTCGATGGCTTGCTTCTCCCGCATCAACCGCGCGATGGACGCGCCGATCGGCCCAACGCCGTATTGGATCACTCGAATCTTCTTCTTCACGATTTCCCCCGTCCGTTCGCATCGCGGGGCACACACCGCGGATTTTTGACGCAAAAGAAACCTCTACCATAATGGAATTCGAGCGGGCATTCAACGCTGAACGCTTGGCGGACAGCATACGGAGTCCGGAAGCAGACTAAGCTGCGTGCGGCGTCACCAGAAGGGGAATTCGGAGCTACGCCGGGCTGGGGAATCTTGCTGATGGGCGACGCGCGGCTCATAATGGAATCGGCCACGTTAGTAGCACTTCTGGAGGAATGCCGCATGCCTGCAAAAAAATTGACTGAAGCTGAAATCGAAGCGCTCCTTCCCAAATTGCGAGGCTGGAAAATTGCCGGAGGCAAGCTGCACCAGGAATACGCCTGCAAGGACTTTGTCGAAGCATTCGGAAACATGACGCGGGTCGCGTTGGTCGCCGAAGCGATGAACCATCATCCGGAGTGGTTCAACGTCTGGAACAAAGTGGTGATCGACCTCACGACGCACAGCGTCAAAGGGATCAGCGACTACGATTTCGTGCTGGCGGAAAAAATCGAAGAGATTTTTGCACCCGTGCGTGCGGGCCTCGCAGGCACGGCAAGATAGACGACAAGCGTGCGTTTCCGGGCGGCAGGAAGCGCGCCCGCCGGAGGTTGCATTTCCGTGTCCGCGCCCGGGAGGTCTATTGACTCCTACCGCGGCTGAGCGAGAATAGCTTTACCCCCTTCCAGGAAGTCCCCATCTAAGTGTGTTGCGTAGAAGTCTGTAGTCCAGAGAACTGCCCTCTCCAGTCTCGCAAAAAGCTGTTTCGCGATGAGGTTTTCAGCGGATCGATCGCCGCCGGACGAAAGCCGGTGACGGTGATTTCCGCGCCTCAACATTCGACCGGGAGGGTCTCTACATGGACGTAAAGAAGTTTCGCGTATTGCTTGCGGAGGGAGCGCCTGGAGAAGCGGAAGGTTCCCTGCGCGCGATTTATCCGGCACCGGAAAGTAAATTGGAGCTGACGGTCGTTTCCGCGGTCTCGACGCTGTTGGGGACGATAGACGTTGCGGCGCCAGAAACGATTTTTCTCGATCTCGCGCTTTGCGGAGCTGATCCGCTGGATGTCGTGCGGCGAGTACACCGCGCAGCCCCAGGGATCCCACTGATCGTTCTTGTCGACAGAGACCACAAGAGCTTGGCGGCTCGCAGCACGTCGGAAGGAGCGATTGACTATCTGCTGAAGGGATTCATGGACACGCGGACGATGGAACGCGTGCTGCGCGCGGCTCTCGAGCGCAACACGCTGGAGGGGCTCGCGGATCTGCTGCGCGACGAAGCCACAACACTGTACAACCGCGAAGGCTTCACGGCGCTGGGCGAGCGGTGCATGGACACGGCGACGCGGTCGGGCGGCACGCTCGTGATCCTGTGCGCACTGATCGAGAATTATTCGGCGATTCACGAGGAGTCTGGTTCGATCGGTTGCCAACAAGCGGTTCGCGAGACGGCCGACCTACTCTGCGAGTGCTTCCGGCGCAACGACTATGTGGCGCGCCTGGGCGACGCACACTTCGCGGCTCTTGCCGTGGACGCAGCCGAGCCGAGCGCGAAGGTTCTGCGGCAGCGTGTGGCATCCCGGCTCGGCGTGCACAACCAAAGCCGGGAGCCGGAGGATCCGTTGCTTTTGCGCCTGAGCGCGAGCTATTGGGGAGCAAACGACAATCGAAGCTTTCCGGAGTTTCTCGAAGCTGTAGAAGCCGGCCTGCGGCGGAGCGAACCGGTTCTAAGCATCGCTTCAACAAACCAGGCGAACACGGCGGCGAGCCGATAGGTTGAGGGCTGCATGAAACCCGCATTGCTCGATGCCTTGATCAAGCCGGAAAATGCGACACGGCTGCGCGTCCTGGTGCTCGAAAACGAGCCGCAGGACGCGGAGCTGATGCTGCTTGAACTCAAAGCCTCGGGGTACGAGGTGGAATGCAGGTTGGCAGAAAATAGAGAGGAATTTCTGGCGGCGCTGAATGACGGGAAATTTGACGCCATTCTTGCGGACTACCGGTTGCCGAGCTGGACAGGTCTCGAAGCGTTGAAGGAATTGCGGGCCAGCGGGAAGGACATCCCGTTCCTACTGGTGACCGGCACGATTGGGGAGGAAGCGGCCGTCGAATGCCTTAAACAGGGAGTGGATGACTACATTCTGAAGGGCCACTTAGGACGGCTTCCCGGAGCTATCAAGAGGGCGCTGCACGATAAAAAGCTGCGCGACGAAAATGCGCGGGCGAATAAGGCTCTTGCCGAGAGCGAAGCGCGGGCTCACGAACAGTTTGCGGAGATCGAACAGATTTACCGCACCGCGCCTATTGGCCTTGCCGTGTATGGCCCGGACATGCGCTACCTGCGCGTGAACGAGCAGCTGGCTCATATCAACGGTGTCCCGGCGGACCAGCATCCCGGGCGGATGACGCGCGACGTCCATCCGGAGGTGGCCACAGCCATCGAACTCTATTTAAGACGAGTGTTTTCGCGCGGGGAATCGATACTGAACGTCGAAATACAGGGCGCGCCACAGGACCGACCTGGAACGGAGCGGACCTGGCTGGTTAGTTTTCACCCGCTGCGAGGCAATAGCGGAGTCATCTTCGCGATCAGCGTCGTGGTGCTGGAAATCACGGAACGCAAACGCGCCGGAATGGCGCTGGCCCTTTCCGAAGCGCGCAACCGCGAGTTGGTTGAGAATTCCGTTTACGGCATCTTTCGTATTTCCCCGGAGGGAACGTTCCTCGATCCCAATCCGGCTCTGCTGCGCATTTTAGGCTGCGACTCGGCGGAAGAGCTGAGTCCACCCGCTCTGGTGCGGGACATATTCCGCTACCCAGGGCATTACTCGGAGTGCACGGCGGCTTGCCGGCAGATCGGCCAGATTTACGACACCGAGACAGAGTGGCGGAGGCGCGACGGGGGAATGGTCATCGTGCGCCTCCATTTGCGGGGGCTTTCGTTCGAGGATTTGTCGGCCGCGGTCGAGGTGACTGCCGAGGACGTTACCGAAATGCGGGCGATGGAGCGCCAGCTACAACAGTCACAAAAATTCGAGGCCATTGGCCAGCTTGCCGGCGGTATCGCTCATGACTTCAACAACGTAGTCGGCGCGATTCTCGGGTGGGCGGAGCTGGGGTTCGATCAAGCGCGAAGCTATCCGCAGATCGGCGAGCGGTTCGCACGCATCAAGGAACTGGCGGAGCGCGCGGCGGGATTGACGCGAGAGCTGCTGGCCTTCGCGCGGCGGCAGGTACTTCAGCCTCGGAACGTGGACCTCAACGCGGTAACGAGCGATCTGGCCAGCTTCCTGGAGAAGGTCATCCGCAAAGACATCGAACTCAAGGTGGTGAACGCGCCGCTCGATGCTCTCAAGGCGGACCCCACACAAATCGAGCAGGTGCTGATGAATTTGTGCCTGAATGCGCGGGATGCCATGCCGGACGGAGGCAGGCTGCTGATCGAAACGGAAATGGTGGACATCGACGAATCGTACTGCAGGTTTTACCCTCACGTCACTCCCGGCCGCTATGCGGTTCTCTCCGTCTCGGATACCGGCGCGGGCATGGACGCGGAGATGAGGGAGCACGTCTTCGAACCGTTTTACGGAGGAACGGAAGGAGGGAAGAAAAGCGGCATGGGCTTGGCCACGGCGTATGGAATCGTGAAGCAGCATGGCGGATTCATCCACGTGTACAGCGAGGTGGGACAGGGCACACTGTTCCGGGCGTACTTGCCGTCCGTAGCGCGCCCGGCTTCGAAGGAATTGCCAATCGGAGCTAAGACGTCGTCTCAGGGGGACGTGCGCGGGACAGAGACGCTTCTTCTAGCCGAAGATCACGACTCGACGCGCGACATGGCCCGGCACACGCTCGTGAATCTGGGATATCGGGTGCTTACCGCAGTCGATGGGGAAGAGGCGTTGCGTCTATGCGAAGAAGAGACGCCGGCGATGGCCATCCTGGACCTGGTCATGCCCAACATGGGAGGACCGGAGGCTGCGACAAAGCTCGCGGAGCGGTTCGAAAACCTGCCGGTATTGTTCACGAGCGGATATTCGCAGGAGTCCAGGGGAGCTGAGATCAAGCGGAGCAGGTATCTGCAAAAACCTTATAGCCCCAGCAGCCTCGGCCGGGTTGTCCGGGAGATTTTGGATGGGGCGAAGAGTGGATCGACGGCGGGAGGAGTATAAGAGACGGCGGTTGTTTAGGAGTGAACTGCTTTTTGCCAACATGCTTTTATCGTTGACAGGTGCGTGCCGCGGTGTTAAAAAGCCCCCCAAGACAGCCCTCTGGTGGTGAGTCTCTTACGCAATTGAAGCCGCGAGTGAGGCCGCAGGCCTGCCTGGCAGGGCAGGACTGCATGGCCGCCGAGGGGTTGTCCTGTAACACCCCACCCCACCCCGGGAGGTGAGAACCCCGCGGTTTTCGCCTCCTTTTTGTTTCTTAATTCTTGTGCCCGAGTCTCGCCGATTTGGCCGCCAATACTATCTTTATTCGGTCTTTATTTCGATGTGATGACAGGGCCTATTGCACGGCGTATGGTATTCGTCGTGGTTCGCATTTCCATTGTGCTGGCGTTGGAACTGGCGGGGATTGGCGCCTCGGCGCAGAACGCGCCTCAGCCGCCGCAGATTCACGTATCGACTCATCTGGTTCAGATTGGCGTAATCGTTCGCGACAAGAATGGCGCTGTGGCGGATCTCACGAAAGAGGATTTTGGAATCTTTGATCGAGGAAAGCCCCAAACAATCAGCGTGTTCACTGTGGAATCCCCCGCCGCTACAAGGCAACCTACTCCGACTCAGCATCTCCCGCCTAATACATTCTCTGATCTACCACAGACCAACGACGCCGCTGTCCGTAGTATCACCATCGTACTGCTCGACAATCTGAACACGCTGTACGGCTCCGCGGCCACCATTTACGAGGAGACACCTCGCTGGATGGAAGATCACGCCCTTGCCAATGCCAAGGCGCATCTACTGGAATACCTGAAGGGCCTTGCTCCACAGGATCGCGTGGCCGTCTATGGCTTGAGCGACACGCTGCACGTGTTGTGTGACTTCACTAGCGACCGAACCCAACTGCTCGCCATCGTGCAAAACTACGATGCCCGCTCCCGGACAAGCCGGGAGGTCGTCGAGCCCGGGGCAGTCCATTTGCCCGACCAGCCAACCGGTGGCGTTCCACCACCCATTGATGCGGACCGGATACGACTGGCGGCAGTTACCAATACATCGCGGGCCACGACTACCCTGGCCGCGCTCGAAGCCATAGCCGATCACGTGGCTAACATTCCAGGCCGGAAGAATCTCGTGTGGCTTTCGGCGAATCTTCCATTTTCGTCTGAGGCTATGGCGGCGATTCTGAGTCCCGCGCAGATTGCAGCCTATCCGGTGGACGGTCGGGGGTTGCTCTCGCGTTCCTCTCTTGTGGACGAGAATGACACGCCCATGGGTGAATTGGGATTGCCATCGATGATGAAGCAAACACACGGTTCGGCGAGTTCCGACGAGCCCCCTGGCATCGACACCATGCGGCGGCTCGCCGAGTTGACCGGTGGAAGGGCCTTCGTAAACAGCAACGACCTCACCGGAGCTATTCGCGACGCCGTCGGGGATTCAGCCGTAACCTATACGCTGGGGTTCTACATCGACGCCAATTCGCTGGACGGAAGGTTCCATGAATTGAAAGTGCGGGTCAAACGGTCTGGCCTTAGCGTCCGTTATCCCCAAAGCTACCTCGCCCTAAAGGAGGCGCCCGCGACGCAGGAGGAGCGTCGCAACAGTTTCCTGAGGGCCATCAGGAGTCCGCTGGACTCGTCTGCCATTCCGTTGACGATTAGGGTGGAGCGAGTCAATCAGCCAACGCCGAATTCCATAGCGCTTTCTGGCTCGATTGGCATTCATGATCTTCAACTGGTACGGAGCGGCGAAATCCACGCAGGCGCTCTCGACATAACCGTGATCGAGCAGGACGAGACGGGCAAGGTGCTCCACGAATCGACCAATCGAATCAATCTGCGGTTCAGCGAGAAACAATATCCAGCTATTTTGAAAACTGGAGTGAGCTTTAGGAAGTCTGTGCAGCCCCAGGCCGGAGCCACTACGTTGCGAATACTCGTGCAGGACCCCAGCAGCGGAGAGATCGGAAGCCTAATCATTCCGTT
>DASXMM010000174.1:0-3714 GCA_036495665.1 Candidatus Acidiferrum sp.
CCCATTCTCTTACGGCAACAGCGCCGGCCACTTGATCCTGCACATGACCGGCAACTTGAACTACTACATCGGCGCGCGCGTCGCCGAGACAGGCTACGTCCGCAATCGCGACCGGGAATTCACCGAAAACGAAAAGCCGCATAAAGCCAAAGTGCTGCAAGCGTTCGATCAAACCATCGCGATGGTTGTCGCGACGATTCGCAAACAGAAGGCGGAAGACTGGTTGGCGCCTTATTCGGGCGAACGCGAACCCGAAGCTGCGGAACGCTTCATGATTTTTCTCCGCTGCGCGGGTCACGCTTATCACCACGTTGGCCAACTGATTTTCTTGAACAAGGAACTTACGAGAGAATCGAAGCCGGCGTAACGAGAGCCTCAGCAAGTAGGAGCGAGCACGCCTGCGCGAAATGCGGAAACTCTTGTGCGTTCTCGGATCCGTCGATCTCTTCCGTAAGATACGTTCATCGGGTAAAGGGGAAAAACATGCGTAGGTTATTGAGGACCGCTGTGGCACTGATGACTCTCTTGGCGGCTATCGGCACGGCACATCCACAACAGACGAAGCACGCGACGCCGGCTACCGCAGCAACGCCTTCCCTTTCCACCGCACCCACAATCGACCAATCTCTGGAAATGAAAGGCGCGTTCGTCCCGCAGATTTCGCCCGACGGAAAGCACGTGGTCTACGAAGTTTCTCGCACGAACTGGGACGATAACGCCTTCGAGCGCGATTTGTGGATCGTTGACACCGTCACGCAAGAAGGCCACCAGCTCACCGCGTCGAAAAAATCGAGCACGAATGCCGAATGGTCGCCGGACGGCAAGTGGATTGCCTTTCTCTCTGACCGGCCGGGCCAGATTACCGGCACGCCCGACGGCAAGAAACAGATTTACGTGATCGCAACAGACGGCGGCGAAGCGCGCCAGCTGACGAAATCGGAAACGGGCGTCGACAATTTGGCCTGGTCGCCAGATTCCAAAAAGCTGGCTTTTTCCGCCGACGATCCCGAGCCGAAAGCGATGAAAGACCGCAAGGAAAAGTACGGCGAGTACGAAGTTGTCCACGCCGACTACGACATGACCCACATCTGGACCGTGGATATTCCCGCGCCTGAATCCGCCACGCTTCCGGAGCCGAAGCGGCTGACATCTGGATCGTCCTTCAGCGTCGGCGAGTTTACGTGGTCGCCGGATGGAACGCGCATTGCCTTCAGCGCGCAGCGCGATCCCGATTTGATTTCGTCGGAGACCGCTGACATTTACGTCGTCGCAGTCGACGATGGAAAAGTGAAAAAGATCGTGAACACGCCGGGACCAGACAGGAATCCGCAATGGTCGCCGGACGGCAAGCAAATCGCCTTTGAAACCACGGCCGGCTCAAAGTATTTTTTCTACACGAATGTAAAGATCGCCGTCGTGGGCGCGGACGGCGGCACGCCCAAAATACTGACGGACGCCTTCGATGAAGATCCAGGCTTGATCGCGTGGGCAGAGGATGGCATCTACTTTGCGGCGGAACAAAAGACTTTCGCGCATCTGTTTCGCCTGAATCCAGAGACCAAAGCCATTGAAAAGCTGAGCTCACCGGACCATCTCGCGGCATTTTCGTTTTCCTTTTCGAAGGACCACAAGCAAGTGGCCTACCGGGCAGCGCTTGAGAACGAATATCCTGAAATATTCGCGACAAGCGTATCGCCATGGCAAGCGAAGAAGCTTACAACCTTGGGCGACCAGTTAAAGCCCTTCAAGAGCGCAAAGCGCGAAGTGATTTCGTGGAAGTCCACGGATGGCACGGTGATTGAAGGCGTGCTATTCAAACCGCCGGACTTCGACGCGAAAAAGAAATATCCGCTGCTCGTGGTGATTCATGGCGGACCGACAGGTGTGGATCAGCCGATCCTGAATGCCGACCGCTATTACCCGCTCGAACGGTTCGTCGCGAAAGGCGCGCTAATTCTGCGGCCCAATTACAGAGGCTCAGCCGGTTACGGAGAGAAATTCCGCGCGCTGAACGTCAGAAATCTGGGAGTCGGCGATTACGCGGACGTGATTTCCGGCGTTGACGCCTTGATCGCCAAGGGTTTTGTCGACAAGGATCGCGTCGGCTCGATGGGCTGGAGCGAAGGCGGCTACATTTCCGCATTCATCACCGCGTCGAGCGACCGCTTCAAAGCAGTTTCCGTGGGCGCGGGAATCTCCGACTGGATGACCTATTACGTGAACACGGACATCACGCCATTCACGCGTCAGTACCTGCATGCGACGCCGTGGGACGATCCCGAAATTTACAAGAAAACTTCGCCAATCACCTACATCTCAAAAGCAAAAACGCCCACGCTGATCCAGCACGGCGAAAACGATCGCCGCGTTCCCATTCCCAACGGCTACGAACTGCGCCAGGCCCTCGAAGATCACGGCGTACCGGTAAAGATGGTTGTCTACAAAGGATTCGGCCACGGAATCACGAAGCCCAAGCAACAGCGCGCCGTGATGGAAGAAAATGAAAAATGGTTTGCAAAATATATTTGGGGCGAAGAGCCCGCTCCCATCCAGCCGACGGCTCCGGAGCAGAAGCCCGCGAAGCCGGAAAAGAATTAGCAGAAACACAAGCACGCGCTAAGTTTCGAGTTTGAAGCGCGTCGAAGCAAGCCGATACATCCTCCGCCAGATCAGCCGGTTGATCAGCACCACGATACTCGCCATGATCAGCGTGGACGCCAGTAAAATATCGAATCGTCCTGCGTCGCTGGCGCTGCTGATGGCGCTGCCGAGTCCCGTGGTCGAGACAATGCGCCCCTGAAAGTGAAAATACTCCGCGATGATGCTGGCGTTCCAAGCATTGCCGGACGCCGTCACCATGCCGGTAACGAGATAAGGAAAAATCCCCGGCAAGATCAGGTAACGCCAGCGATCCCAGGATCCAAACTTGAAAATGCTGGAGGCTTCCTTGAGGTCGGTAGGAATCGCCATCGCTCCAGCGATCACGTTGAAGAGGATGTACCACTGCGTGCCCAGAAGCATGACGAGCAAGGCCGCGAGTTCGAGACCGCCGCGAAATTTAATGAGAAACAAAAGGATCACGGGAAAGAGCGCGGTGGCCGGAATGGAGGCAGCAATCTGCACGAGCGGCTGCGCGATGCGCGCGAGGCGCGGGCTGAATCCGATAGCCACTCCCACCGGCACGCTCCACAGCGCGCCGATCAGCAGCGCGGCGTTGACGCGAAGAAGCGTAAAACCGGCGCTGCGCAACAGCGCTAAATAATCGGCGCGGCTCAGATCCGATAATTCGCGAGCCGCGTGAAATACGGCAAAGCCGAGGCCCAACAGGATTGCAGCCGCGAGAATGACGAGAACCGAACGGCGTGTGCCTTGGCGCTTGGTGACAGAAAACGACTTCGCCGCGCGGCGCGCGCCAACACCAACGTTGATGGTGATCCACTCGATGACTGGCCGCATAACGAGGCGATACAACTGAATCACGATGGAAGCGCGTCCGAGAAGGCTGAGCAAGTGCGAAGGCGCGGCTTTCGCTGTCTCCACTTGCTCAAATTTAAATTTGTCCGCCCACGCGATCACCGGGCGCCAGATCAGTTGATCGAGCATCACGATGACGGCCACCATGGCCGCGAGTCCCCAGAGAATCGCGCGAGTGTTGCCGTGGCTCGCGGCGGTCTGCAGAAACGAACCAAGACCCGGCAAGCGGAAGTCGCGATT
>DASXMM010000175.1:0-9779 GCA_036495665.1 Candidatus Acidiferrum sp.
ATGGTCGGTTTTGTGCCGGAGTTGCGGGGCGAGCGTGCAGTGCGTGAATTGCAGCATTTCGATGACGTATCACAAAAGCCGAAACCGGCTGGAATGTCATTACTGCGGGTCGATTCAGGCGGTGCCGAAGGTGTGCCCGAAGTGTGCGTCGCAATATGTTTATTTTTTTGGCGAGGGATCGGAGCATCTTGAGGAAAGATTGCGGAAGGAATTTCCGGGAGCGCGGATTGCGCGGCTAGATCGCGACACGGCGCGGACTAAGCGGCAGTATCAGGAGACGCTGGGAGCGTTTGCAGGCGGGGCGCTGGATATTCTGGTTGGGACGCAGATGCTGGCGAAGGGGCACGATTTTCAGCGGGTGACTTTGGTGGGCGTGATTTCGGCGGATTCGTCTTTGAGCATGCCGGATTTTCGGGCAGCGGAGCGGACGTTTCAGTTGTTGACGCAGGTAGCGGGGCGGGCGGGGCGCGGGGAGTTAAAAGGGCGCGTGCTGATACAGACTTATTATCCGGAGCATTACGCGATTCAGGATGCAGTGAAGCAGGATTATGCTTCGTTTTTTGAGCGGGAGATGCATTTTCGGCGGATGATGGCGTATCCGCCGCTGACTTCGCTGGCGAATGTGATTGTGCGGGACGTTCATTTGGAGAAGGCGATTCTGTGGTCGCGGAAATTGTCGGAATATTTTTCGCCGCACGATGGGCATTCCGTGCGGATACTTGGACCCGCTACGGCGCCGCTTGCGCGATTGAAAAAGGAGCACCGGTTTCAGTTTTTGTTGAAATCGCCGAAACGGACGGTTTTGACGAAGCTTTTGAGCGGGGCCATGGCGTATTGCGACGCGCAGGAGATTCCGCAGACGGCGGTTTTGGTGGATATGGATCCATTGAGTTTGCTTTAGCGGCAGTGATTCTTGCGCGTCGCGAGTGCTGACGCGTGTTAGCGACTGATCAGAAAAATACCAGCGAAGATGGAGATGATGCCTAGCCATTGCCATCGGGAGACGTGTTCGCGGAGGACGATGGCGGCGAGGGCGACGGTGACGGCACCGTAGAGTGAGGCGAGGACGCTGACTACGGCAACTTGCTCGATGCGCATGCCGAAATTGTTCAGCACGAAGGCGCCCGTGTCGGTGAGGCCCATGGCGAGGAGCCAGCCGGCGACGCGGTCGGTGGGGGGCTTCATCGGTTTGCGGACGGCGAGGATCAGGAGCGCGGCGAGGATCGAGCTGGTCAGGCGGATGAGCCAGACAGTTTGCGTGGCGCCGGTGATGGGCACGATCCGCGTGCCGAGCAGCCAAAACAAAAAGCCAAAGCCGATCGCGGAACAGAGTGCGAGGCCAATTCCCTTTCCGCTGCGACGTAAGCCGTCTTCGTCGTCGGCGTGCGGAACTTTTTCTCCGGCGGCCACGAAAACAACACCAAGAAGCGTGAAGACAATTCCAACCGCGCGAGCTGTACGCAAGTGTTCGCCGCTCAACAACGAGAGGAAAACAGTCAGCACGGGATAGCTTGCGGAGATCGGGGCGACGACAGAGAGCTTGCCGATTTCGAACGAGCGGTAAAGCGTCGTACTGGCAAGGAAATTTAGAACGCCAGCCAGGGCGCCGCAAGCCCACGGGCGCCAGCCAGAACCGTCGGCGAGATGACCCCAGCCGCCGAGCCAAGGAAGCGCGATGCTGAGGAGAAGGAAGCCGGTGAACTGCATGTAAAGCATCGTGCGAAGCGTGCCGATGCGGTGGGTGGCAAAGCGCGCGAGAAAATCGGAACTGCCCCAGGAGACGGCGGTGAGAAGGCCCAGCAAAATTCCCATGATGGATTATGAGGGTTTGCTGGTGTCGGCGGACTTGCCTTTTTTTGGCTCGAGGCCGAGGGCGGCCATGACTTTTTGCAGATCTTTCCAGACTTCGGATTTTGCACTGGGGTTGCGGAGCAAATAGGCCGGGTGATACGTGGCCATTAATTTGCGGCCGCGAAAATCCAGCCACTGTCCGCGGAATTGGGAGATGCCGCGGTTGGTTTCGAGGACGGTTTGCGCGGCGGTGCTGCCGAGGCAGACGATGACTTTGGGCGCAATGGAATCGATCTGGCGAAGAAGGAAGGGTGAGCAGGCACCGACTTCGTCCTTTTCGGGGGCGCGATTTTCTGGCGGGCGGCATTTGACGACGTTGCAGATGTAGACGTCTTTTCTTTGCAGGCCCATGGCTTCGATCATTTGGGTGAGGAGTTTTCCCGCGCGGCCGATGAAGGGGAGCCCTTGCATGTCTTCATCGTGGCCGGGGCCTTCACCTACGAAGACCAATTCGGCTTTGGGGTTGCCGTCGCCAAAGACGATGCTGTGACGAGTTTTGTGGAGTTTGCAGCGCGTGCATTCGCCGAGGTCGGTGCGAATTTTCAGGAGAGTGTCGTCGGGAACTTTGCTGAAGGCTTCGAACAGCGTGGGGCCGGAGGGGACGGGGAGGATGTCGGACGTCCGAGTTGGACGCGGAGTGGCGGCGGCTGGCGTCGCGATCAGTGGGGCGGCTGCTCGCTGGACAGATTGCGCGGTGGACTTGGGCAGCTCTGGTTTGCGGACGGACTTGGGCAAAGAAGTTTCCTCATAGGAGATTCGTTGGGTTCCCGATGCTGCTGGCGAGTCGGCGAATTGCGTTCCAGACGCTAGAGTCTGCTGCTCGCCACGCTGCTTGTAGAAGAGGTCGATGCCGAGGTCTTCGTAGAAGTGGAGGCGTTCGGAGATTGTTTTCTGCAGAGTTTGCGGGAGGCGCTCGGGCATGGTGTGCATCATACGGGAGAATGTTGGGCGTGAGAATGTTGGGCGTGAGAATCCTGTACGGCGCGAAGGGATCGCAGGCGAACAATTTCATCGAGGATGCGTTGGGCGACTTCGATTTTGGTAAGCTTTGGCAGCGCAAGGTCGCGACCATCGCGTGAGAAAAGCGTGACGATGTTGGTGTCGTGGTCGAAGCCAGCGCCTTCGGCGGTTACGTCGTTGGCTACGATGAGGTCGGCGTTCTTGGCGCTGAGTTTTTTGCGGGCGTTTTCGGCGACGTGATCGGTTTCGGCGGCGAAGCCTACGATCAGACGATCACCTTTGGTTTGCGCGGCTTCAGCGAGGATATCGGGCGTGGGCTCGAGGCGCAGCGTGATGGGTTCCTTGAGCCGTTTAATTTTTTGCTGTTGGGCTTCGGCGGGGCGGTAGTCAGCTACGGCCGCGGCGAAGATAGCGACCGTAGATGCGGGGAGGCGGTCGAGGACGGCGCGGCGCATTTCTTCGGCGGTTCGAACGTCGATGCGTTCGACGCCTGCGGGCGTTTCGAGATTTACCGGGCCGCTGACTACGATTACTTTTGCGCCGCGCCGTGCGGCAGCTTCGGCGACGGCGTAGCCCATTTTGCCGGAAGAGCGGTTAGTGATGTAGCGGACGGGGTCGAGGTCTTCGCAGGTTGGCCCGGCGGTGATCAGAATTGTTTCGTTGTGCAAATCTTTTTGGGCGTGGAGCGTTTCGCGAACGGCGGCGACGATTTCGCTTTGGCCTGCGAGGCGGCCGGCACCGGTCATGCCGCAGGCGAGATAGCCTTCATCGGGATTGACGATTTTTACGCCACGGGCGCGGAGTTGAGCGATATTTTCTTGCGTAGCGGCGTGATTCCACATGTTGACGTTCATGGCAGGGGCCACGATCACCGGGGCGGTCGTAGCGAGGTAGAGCGTCGTGAGAAAATCGTCGGCGACACCGCGGGCGAATTTGGCAAGGATGTCGGCGGTGGCGGGGGCGACGAGGAGCAGATCGGTGCGTTGGGCTACGGCAATGTGTTCGATGGCGCTTTCGACGTTGGCCTCGCCGGTGGAGGATTTTTCGAAGAGGTCGGTGATTACTTTTTGGCCGGTGAGGGCGGCGAAGGTGAGCGGAGTGATGAATTCGCGGGCGCCGCGGGTCATGACGACTTGGACGGTGAAGCCGTCTTGTTGGAGGAGGCGGACGAGTTCAGCGGCTTTGTAGGCCGCTACGCCGCCGGTTACGCCTAGGGTGATTCGCATCGGTGCTGTCTCAGTGCAACTCTATTCGTACATCTTGCCAAGGCCGGGCACGATGTATCGTGCCGCTACAAATTCGATGGAGCCGGGCTGGCATCGGTTACGCCCAAGAGCGCGCACGGCATGCCGTGCCCAACGGATTCCGGTGACGCACGAGCGGACGGGGCAAGCCCGGCCCCCACGACTTCGGTGGCGTCGCGAGAAACGGCCGCTTTGCGACCGCTATTTGCGGCGCTTGTTGCCGTCTTTGTCTTCGTCGATCGAGGACGGCTCGGTAAATTCGTACTCGATGAGGCTGTGCTCGAGTTCTTCACAGGCGATGCGCGTCGCCTTGAGCGTTCTCGGATTTTCAATGAGCGACGGGGCGCCCGCCATGATTTGGCGCGCGCGCCTTGCTGCTAGCACAACGTAAGCAAACTGGCTCTCCGGAGCCTTCGTGGACACAGTCATTTAGTCTTTTCCCCCAAACGATGCGAGAAGTTCTTCCACCCGTGGTCTACGCCGTTCAGCGGAACAGCGAATTGCAGTTACAATGGCCTGCGCTTCGTCACCTGCGCGCTTCAAGTCTTCGTTCATAATGCAATAATCGTAAAGACGTTTGGACACTTCAATCTCGGCCCGCGCCTTCGCCAACCGCCTTGCAATTTCTTCGTCGGAATCCGTAGCGCGTGCGCGCAAGCGCCGTTCGAGTTCGGCACGCGACGGAGGCAAAATAAAAATCGCGATGGACTCTGGCAATTTTTCTTTTACTTGCGCCGCGCCTTGCACGTCAATCTCGAGGACGAGGTCGAGACCCTTCTTGCGTGATTCTTCGAGCCACTTCTTGGGCGTGCCGTACGAGTTCTTTCCGAAGACGCGAGCGTATTCCAAAAATTCGCCACGCTCGACCATGGCGTCGAACTGCGCTTCCGTTACAAAATCATAGCACTTCCCGGTGGCTTCGGTCGCCCTGCGCGGCCTGGTAGTACACGAGACGGACGGCATCGTTCCGGGCAACGCCAAAATTCTCTGCACCAGCGTTGATTTTCCCGAGCCCGAGGGTCCTGAAACAATCAGGACCAGCGGGGAAAGCTTGATCTCCGCGCTCATTCGATGTTCTGCACCTGCTCCCGGAGTTTTTCGATTTCGGCTTTGATTTCGAGGGCCAGGCCGGTGATGGCGAGGGCTTCGCTCTCGACGCCGGGCGTTTTCGATAGCAGCGTGTTTGCTTCGCGATGCATTTCCTGGAGGAGGAAGTCGAGTTTCTTGCCCATTTCGCCGGCATTGTCGAGAAGTTTCCCGAATTGCTGGAGATGGCTGCGGAGGCGATCTAACTCTTCGCTGATGTCGCTCCGTTCTGCAAGGAGCGCGGCTTCTTGCGCGAGGCGGGCGGGATCGATGCCCGTGCCGCCGAGCAATTCTTTGAGGCGCGCTTCGAGGCGGCGCGCAAAGGCGGGGCGAAGCGTCGCGGCTAGTTCGCGGACTTTGTCGGCTTCTTGGCCGATGCGTGCGAGACGGGCGCGGAGGTCTTCGATGAGGTGGCGGCCTTCGGCGCGGCGCATTTCATCGAGCTTTTGCAGAGCTTCTAACAGGCAAGCGTCGAGGGCTTGGCCGAGACGTTCTTGGTCGGACTCCGCTTCGGGTACGGCGGCGCTCAGGCCGGCGATGACTCCGGGCAGGCGGAGAATCGCGACGACATCAACATCGGCAGCAGCTCGGGACTGCTGGCGGAACTCTTCGGCGACGCGCATATAAGTTTGGGCTAGCTCGCGATTGACCTGGACCGGCGCAGCGGCGGCGGGATCGACGTTGACATGAACTTCGACGTGGCCGCGATGGATGCGATCGCGGATGACTTGGCGGAGACGAAGTTCGTAGAGGTCGAAGCCTTCGGGGAGACGAAGCTTTAGATCGAGGAAGCGGTGGTTGACGCTTTTGACGCTGACGCGAACGGCCCAGCCGTTTTGTTCGACGCGCGCTTGCGCGTAGCCGGTCATGGAGAACGATTCGGCGGCTTTTTTTAGCGATACATTCGGGAGTACAGGAGACGTGGTCATAAAGTTTCCGCTGGTGCTGTTATGCTGGCCGGCGCTGTTTGAGCCGGGGCGAGAATGTCGTCATCCGCAAACTGCAGATCGTGGAGGCGGGCGTAAGTGCCGCCGCGGGCCATGAGTTCGGTGTGTGTGCCGCTCTCGCGGATTTGGCCGTCTTCGAGCACGAGAATTTTATCCGCGCGGCGAATGGTGGCCAGACGGTGCGCGATGACAAACGTGGTGCGTCCGATCATTAAATTGGCGAGAGCTTTCTGAACATACATTTCGGACTCCGCATCCAGCTCTGAAGTAGCTTCATCCAGAATGAGGATGGGGGAGTCTTTAAGTATGGCACGGGCGATGGCAATGCGCTGCCTTTGACCGCCGCTGAGGCGGGTGCCGCGTTCGCCAATGATAGTGTCGTAGTGTTGCGGGAGTTCGAGGATGAAGTCGTGGGCGAGAGCGGCTTGCGCGGCGGCGACGACGCGGTCTTTGGGAACGTTGGTTAGGCCGTAGCAGATGTTGTTCCAGACGGTGTCGTGGAAGAGGATGTTTTCCTGGGTGACCATGGCGATTTGTTCGCGGAGGGAGCGGATGGTGACTTCACTAATGTTTACGCCATCGATGCGAATCGAGCCGGACGTCAGTTCGTAGAAACGCGGAATGAGATTGACAAGAGTTGTTTTGCCGGCGCCGCTGGAACCCACAAGCGCGATGACTTCGCCCTTACGTGCTACTAAATTGATTTCGCGCAGGACGGGTGTGGCATCGTAAGAAAAACTGACATGCTCAAAATCGATTTCGCGAGAGAAAGCGGGCAGCGGCCTTGCGCCCGGAGCGTCATGCTCTTCCTCGGCGAGATCGAGATAGGCAAAGACCTGCGTGGTGGCACCCTGTGCCTGCTGGAATTGCTGGTAGATCGTGCCCATACGCTTTACAGGCTCGTAGGATTTGAATAAGGCGTAAACAAAGGCCACAAAAAGCCCAAGCGTCAACTCGTGCTCGCGAATTCTTTGGCGCGCATACAGCAGCAACATGGCGATAACGATTGGCTGCAACAAATCCATCAGAGGAGAGCTGACTGCGTAAGCGCGAACCCAGCGCAAGGTTTCGCGAAGAAGACGGCGAGCGGCGGCACGGAACTTGCTGATTTCGAAGTCTTCCATGCCAAAGGCTTTGACCACGCGATTTCCGCTTACGGTTTCCTGGAGAATTTGGCTCAGTTCGCCGAGGCGGTCCTGGCTGCTGGCTACGGAGCGGCGGATTCTGCGGCCGAGTTTTCCAACGGGCCAGACGACCATAGGAAGGAAGACGATGGAGCCGAGAGCCATGCGCCAGTCAATTTTGAAGAGGACGGCGAGGAAGACAAGAAGACTAAAGCTCTGGCGAAAGACGTCAGCAAGATATTCGGAGAGAGCGGGGCGGGCACGCTCGACGTCATTGATGGCTGCGGAGATGAGACGGCCTGCGGGCTGATGCTGGAAAAAGGCGATCGGTTGACGAATGAGCTTTGCGTAGAGCCGGTTGCGAAGGTCAGTGATGGCCGAATGGCCAATGGCCTGGATCAAAAAGCCCCCGCCGAACTCGGCAATGGCTTTGGCGAGGAAGACGACGAGGAGCGAGATGGAAACAATCGGCCAAACGTTGTGGATGTGGAGCGACGCCGGAAAGAATTGATTAAGATAAATCGGACGCCCGGTTAACGGCATATCAAAGAGCAGCAGATTGGAGTCGGTTGCCGCAGGATTCAGAACGCGGTCAAAGATGGGAGCGATGATCAGCGCGATCAGGCCTTCGGTGAGCGCGACGAACGCTAGCAACACGACGCCCAGCGACATCCGCCATCGATAAGGCCGGACGTAACTTAAGAGCCTTCTTAATTGCGGCGAAAGAAACTGCGCCAAGCGCGAAGCCCCCTGATTATTCTACTTGGTACGCTAGTTCGCTGGCTTAGGGCGTGTCAAGTTTTGGAGGGCGGGATTGGCGACAGTGCGAATGGTATTCTAATTTATTACGACCGAAGGCTAACCCGCATCATTAGCGCGCCACGCCAGCCGCGAAAGAGTTTGCGACAAAAGTTCAAGGAGACGACGATTGGCTACTGTCAAGATCCCGGCTGATTTGGAGGCCGTCATCAACGCAGCGTGGGAAGAAACCCAGAAGGTGCCGGGTCATCTTACGGAGAACGAATCGCGATTTCTGGGGTTGCTCGCGGCCTGCGTGCCGGGCAAAGGGACGATCGTAGAGATTGGCAGCTTTAAGGGGCGCTCGACCGTGATGCTGGCGAAGGTTGCTTCTCATTACGGCTTTGGGCCCGTTGTGGCTATCGATCCGCACAATTCGGACATTCTTTTGAAGACGGAAGACCATCCAGAAGATTCTTCGTATCAAGATTTTCTGCATAACATCGACGCCGCAGGAGTTTCAAAACATGTCGAATCACGCGTTATGCGCTCAACGGAAGCGGCGAAGTCGTGGAACCAACCGATCCGGGTCCTGTGGATTGACGGGGATCACAGCTACGAAGGCGCGAAGAAGGATCTGGACGGATTCTTGCCGTATGTGGAGCCGCTTGGTGTCGTGGCGTTTCACGATGCGCTGAATGTGTTTCCCGGGCCCATCCGGGTGTTCGTGGAGGAGGTTCTGCGCTCGGACCGATTTGGGCCGGCGGGATTTGTTCATTCGATCGCCTGGGCGCAATACCGGCCGGAAGATGGCGGCGCGTTTAGAGGCTCGCGGTCGGCGCTGGCGCGGCGAGCTTCGCGGCTTCTCCCGTTTGTGGACACTGGTAAGGAGCTGCAGGGAATGGTGAAGAGGCGGTATAAGTTGAGACGGTACCTGGTGCCGCACTCGGCGATTAGCGCGCGGAAATGGGCGTCACTTGTGGACGGGAAGTGAGACGGCGCGTCGAGCCTTCCGAAGCGGCGGCAATCGGTGCAGCGAGTGTCGCAACAATCAAGGTGGTTACCGAGGAGAAATTGGCCAATCTCGAGAGAACATCAAGATAACTCCGGTGATGCCCCCCAGCACTCTTAGAAGCCAAATAACAATCACCGAACCCGGGCGCTTGAAATCGAAGTTCAGTAACCCAGGGTGGTCGATCAGCTTCTGTGCTCCGCCTCGAAAGACCAGCCAGTAGGTTCCCAAAAACCACAAAAGAAAAACAGAGCAAAAGAAGGCAAGAACATACGGATTGCCATCGCGCGGACGAAAAAAGCTGTAGACAGAGGGAACTCCTCCATAAACACAGCCAATACCCATAACAATCCAAGGTAGATTGGTCCAAGTCACGAATCCCTTTATTAGTGTGCGATAACCCTCTCGAAGCTCGGGATGCACCTCGATATGTCGTTGTGCCTTGGAGCAGAAGATTGCGGCGTCGAGGAACGTGACCAGGATTGCGACCGCCCAGAAATTCGCCCAAGAAGTGGAAGAGGTCCATATTGGGGATTTGTGTCGAGTGTACCATCCTCCCGCCATATCTCTCCTAAACGCCATGGCCGGAGGTGCGCGCAGGGCGGTTCGGATTACCTCGCGCTGCTATTTCTCAATATCGCGGTGGGTTACTTTGGTGTTGAAGCCGCGCTTGGCGAGGGATTTTTTGATTTGTTCGCCGAGCATGACGGAGCGGTGTTTGCCGCCGGTGCAGCCGATGGAGATGGTGAGGTAGCTTTTGCCTTCGCTGATGTAGTGGGGGATGAGGTAGGTGAGGAGGCTTTCGATGCGGCGGAGG
>DASXMM010000176.1:0-3256 GCA_036495665.1 Candidatus Acidiferrum sp.
CACTTCCTTTTTTGTTTTTTCGTTTGTGAGGAAAAGCAGTTGTCCCGCCGCTACCGGCGAACCCAACCGGATCACAGCGCCGTTGCCGAATACCAGCACTGTCTTTGTAGTTTCAGAAAATGGCTCGCGCTTGTCGCTGCCTTCAACGGTTCGAGCGCCATTCACCGTGACGGGAACCTCCAGCGCGACCGGCTGTGGCCGGCTGGCCGTTGCCGTCTCCTCAAAGCGAGGACGAGCTGCGGGAGAAACCCTGGAGGCAGTCTCGGGTGGGGCAGTTAGAACTTCGGTGTCTTTGCTGGTTGGCGCCATAGGATGTTCACTCGCTTGGTACGCAAAATTTGTGTTCAGCCCCCGCACAAACGGGGCTATCCCCGAACATTGATATATTCTTCGTGGGCGTTGCTCTCCAGCCATAGTACGAGCGTACCGACATGGAAACACCTGTACTGAAGGACAGCCGTGTTGTGGGGGAAACTACTCTAACGCTTCAGCGGCGGGCGGAATTGTTCGTCAATTTCCACTTGGTAGCCGGTGACCAGCTTGTTGGTCTCATTCGCCATGCCGATCACCGCTTGCAACTCCTGGAACATCGCCTCGGTCATCCCCTTTTTGAAAGCCGACGCAGTGTGCGAAGCGATGCAGTAGTGGCAGTTGTTGGTCACGCTGACGGCTACGTAAATCAGTTCCTTCGTAAGTGGATCGAGGGCCCCGGGCCCCATGATTTGTTTGATGCTTTCCCACGTGCGCTTCAAAGTGGCGGGGTCGTGAGCAATCGCTTTCCAGAAATTGTTGATCCAATCCGTCTTGCGCGTGGCCATGATGTCATCATAAACGGTGCGAACTTCCGGGCTCGCATCTGCATACTCAATCAGTCCAAATGTCGACATGCGTCTCTCCAAGACTCAAATGAATTCTTTTACGCAAACGCTAACAAGAAGCGGGAATCGCCGCCAACAGGGGCGACTGGCGCGTCGCACCGCCCACTGATATACCCGATAGCGCTAGCAACCCCGCTGGCCTTTTTGGCGACAAGCGAGAGCCGGCAAAGATGCCGACTCTACAAGTGTAGTTTCGACTCACGACGAAAGAAATTCCTCGAGCAAAAGCCGCGCCAGCCGTCGCGGATTGTGCCGAATCACGCCATGCTCTTCGAGCAAATTGTCCAACACCACGCGGCAGCCAAGTTTCTGCAGCTCTGGCAAATCAATCTCCACCTGCTCCGCGCCTTGCCGCCGATATCTCTTCGCAACTTCCGGCGACACCGGCCGTCGGTTCGCCACCACCCAATCAACAAACGTCCGCGGCGTGTGCTTACGAATCGCGCGCAAATGATCCGCCAGCGAATACGCTGCCGTCTCGCCCGGCTGCGTCATCAGATTTGCGATGTAAACGCGCGGTGCTTCCGACCTCGCAATCGCCTTGGCAATTTCTGGAATCAGCAGGTTCGGAAGAATGCTGGTATAGAGCGACCCGGGTCCGAGAAGAATCAAATCCGCCTCGCGAATCGCATCGATCACCGCGGGAAACGGCGGAACGCGCCGAGGCGAAAGGGAGATTCTATCAATCGGCGTCCGGCTGGCGGTGATCTTCGTTTCTCCGCGCACCGTGCGCCTATTCGTCAACCTTCCGACGAGATGCACATTCGAAAGCGTCGACGGAAAAATCCGCCCGCGAATCGCCAGCACTTTACTGCTCACGCGAATCGCTTCCGCGAAATCTCCCGTAACGTGTGTGAGCGCCGCCAAAAAAAGATTGCCGAAATTGTGCCCGATCAGCCCGCGACCCGCATGAAACCGGTATTGAAACAACCGTCCGAGCAACGCTTCGTCTTTCGAAAGCGCAACCATGCAATTGCGAATGTCCCCCGGCGGAAGCACGCGATTTTCTCGCCGAAGACGCCCAGAACTCCCGCCATCATCCGTCACGGTAACAATCGCCGTCAGTTCCGTAATGGGACGCAGAGAATTGGGATGTTCGTCGCTTCGCCGCACCACGTATTCCTTCAACCCGCGCAGCAGCGTCGATAGTCCCGTGCCTCCGCCCAGTGCGACAACGCGGAATCCGCGGGAAAGTGTTTTCGGTTTGTTCTTTTTTTTCTTCACCGGATGACGTAGCGAAGCCCGTCGATGAAACGTTTCGTTCGAGGCGTGCTCTGCGACTCCAGTCCTGCTAACGGAGTCCTGCCAGTAGCCAAACAAAACTTACATGAATACTCTTTCTGAATGAAGCCGGGATTCGCAATCGCGCAATCACTCTATCGCGTTCCGGTTAGTGGCAAGAAAACAAAATCCCAAACGCTCAGCCGGCGATGCCGTCTTTCTCCGGATAGAGCAGCTCCGTAAATCGCGGATCTTCCTGAAGAAACGCGAAGTCTTCGTCATTGCGCGCGTGGTAGCGATTCTCAGGTCGCAGCTCGATCGCCACCTTGAGATTCGCCATCGCCGAATCCGCCTCACCCGTGAGGCAATCCAGCGCCGCAAGCGCATAGTGAATGTAATCGGATTTCGGCGAAGCCTTTCGCGCCTTGATCAGACTTTCGCGCGCATCATCCCAGCGTCCGATGTTCATCATCGCCACGCCGCGCTGGTAGTGCTCGTCGGCAGTCTTGGGATTTTGTTCCGCGCTCGGTTTCATCCGCTGCTCAGCAATGCGCAGGTGCATGCGAGCGCGATCGGCCAAACCCTTGCTCGGCCCTTCCAGAACTTTTTCCAATTCTTGCTTAGCTTTGGCGAATTTCTGCTGATGAAAGAGCGCGAGCGCTTCGTCGTAAGTCTTGAGCTGTGCCTGCACCAGCGGATCGACCAGCTCCACACCCCCGCGCTGCGCCGGTGGTGGCGGTGGCAAGTTCTTCTTTTTCAGTGAGTTAGAATGACCGTGCGCGCTGCTTTTGCCCTGCCCCGATGAGCCCGAAGAGGCTTTGCGCACTTTTGCCATGCCGCGAATCGTAGCAGAGGATAACGGCGGCGTCAACGAGCGGCAATGCGCTGGAAACGAAGCGGAAATGAGCGTGCTACCGCATCCTTGTTACTGCCCGGCTCCACTTGGGCAAAAAGGACGTCGAAATCAGACCCTTTTCGGGGAAACTGTAGGGAAGGAAGTCCTGGAAGTTACCCAACAAGGGACAGACCCAGCCACGAGGCTGGCCTGCCAGCACCGCGTATGCTATAAGTTTTGTGCCGAACTCTGGTTGAGAAAAAGTGCCTTTCATCAATTTTCCTGCTCGCGAAATTAACTGCAAGCTCGTCTACTACGGTCC
>DASXMM010000177.1:0-7615 GCA_036495665.1 Candidatus Acidiferrum sp.
GGGGGAGGCTGGTCTTGCGCAAAATTGCAAACCGATGCGCCAAGGATCAGCAGGGCAGAGATCGCGATGCACATGGCGCCGCGGCGCAATGATTTGGCTGGTTTCACGGTAGTGATTGGATGCAGCCGCCGGCCAGTCATGTTGCTACCACCCCTGTTCAACAAGCGCGTCGCGCTTGTTGAGCCGACCACTCAGACAAGCCGCTCTTTACAATTCTAGTATGATGGAAGCTGGCGGTTAAGCGTAAATTCCGCATGACTTCGTATGGAACCCCGAGAAATAGCGGCGCTGCTCCCCGAGAGTCCGGGCGTCTATCTGTTTAAGGATGCCGCGGGGGCCGTGCTTTATGTTGGCAAGGCTGCGTCGTTGCGCAGTCGCGTGCGATCGTATTTTCTTGAGTCAAGCTGGGTGAACGCGAAGACAGGCTCGCTGGCGCGCGAGATCGCCGATCTGGAGACGATCGTCGTCGATAACGAGCACGAGGCGCTCGCGCTCGAACACAACCTGATCAAGAAATATCGTCCGAAGTTCAACGTCATGCTTCGGGATGACAAGACGTATCCGTACATTAAATTTACGGCGGCGGAAAAATATCCTCGCGTTTATTTTACGCGGCGGATTAAGAAGGATGGGTCGCTGTATTTTGGGCCTTATTTTCCGGCTGGCTTGGCGCGGCGGATTCTGCATTTTGTGCATAAGCGATTCTTGGTGCCTTCGTGCACGGTGGATTTGACGAGAAGCCATCCGCGGCCTTGTTTGCAGTATTACATCAAGCGGTGTCTCGGGCCGTGCGTTGCGGACTTGACGACCGATGAACGGTACGCGGAAGCGGCGCGCGACGTGCGGTTGTTTCTGGAGGGGCGGCGGCACGATCTGATCAAAAGTCTGGAAGCGCGCATGATTGCGGCGTCGGAGAAGGAGCAGTTCGAACAGGCGGCGGCCTATCGCGATTTGCTTCGGACGCTGGAGGATATCGAGGAACGGCAACGCATCGCTGCGGCGCAGGGCGACGACACCGACGTGCTGGCATATTACGCGGAGACTCCGCTGGTGGCGGCGAATCTATTTCATTTGCGCGGCGGGCGCGTTGTGGACCGGCGGGAATTTTATTGGGAGGACCTCGAGGAATTTGATCCGCAGGAGTTTGTCCCTTCGCTGCTGAAACAACTTTATTTGGAAGCGGGTTATTTGCCGAAGGCGATTCATGTGCCGATTGATTTCGAGGATCGGAAATTGCTGGAGGAGACGCTGGCGGAGCGGGCGGGGCATAAAGTGGAAATATTTACGCCGCAGCGTGGGAGTAAGCGGTCGTTTCTGGATTTGGTGGAAAGCAATGCGAAGCATTCGTTCGAGCAGCGTTTTCGCGTGATGAAGCCGAGTTCGAAGGCGATTGGCGAGGCGCTGCAGAATGCTTTGAACCTGCCGGAGGAGCCGCGGCGGATCGAGAGCTTCGACATTTCGCATATTCAGGGGACGGATACGGTGGCGTCCATGGTGGTTTGGGAAAATGGGCGGATGAAGAAATCGGACTATAGAAAATTTATCATTCGCGGGGAGGAAGGGACTGGAGAAGGCGGGCGCGTCGATCGAGCGGGCAATGGGATTCCGTATTCGAAGAATGACGATTTCGCGAGCATGCGCGAGGCGGTGACGCGGCGATATCGGCGGTTGCAGGAAGAGAAGAAGGCGCTGCCGAGTTTGATTCTCATTGACGGTGGGATCGGACAGTTGCACGCCGCGGCACAGGCCCTTGACTCCTTGCAGATTATCAATCAGCCGCTGGCGAGTATCGCGAAAAAGGAAGAGATTCTTTACGTTTACGGACAGGAAGATGAACCGGTGGTGCTGGAGCATCATTCGCCGGTGCTTCACCTGATTCAGCAGATTCGCGACGAGACTCATCGCTTTGCGGTGACATTTCACCGGCACCGTCGCGGGGCGCGGCAGACCAAGTCTGCGCTAACCGGCGTGCGCGGGATTGGTCCGCGGACGGCGCAGAAGATTTTGCGCGAATTCGGGAGCGTGACGAACGCGCGGCGGGCGGGAATTGAGAAAGTGAGCGAAATCATTCCGCGAAAAACGGCGGAAAAACTGTTCGAAGAGTTGGGCGCGCTGAAATCGGCCGATAACCAGAATGAATAGCAAATACAGGTTAGCCTATATTGCGCGGGTGGAATGGCTATGCTACGGTTTTTGTGGAGGTTCCTCATGGCGGACAACGTAGGTTCCAAGGTCACCTATTTCCTCGTGGGTCTCGGCGTGGGCGCGCTGGTAGGCATTTTGTTTGCTCCGAAATCGGGCGAAGATACGCGCGAGTATCTAAGCAAGAAGGCGGATGAGGGCCGCGATTTTGCGCAGCGCAAGGCGAAAGAACTTCGCGAACGCGCGGATGATTTGATCGAGCGCAGCAAAGATGCGGCGACGCGGGGCAAAGATTCCATCGCGTCGGCGGTCGAAGGGGCGCGCGAGGCATATCGGCGCGAAGCTTCGAAGTCCTAAGCGCAGCTCGCAAGTCCGATGGCGTGACGAGCGGTGAAGTCAGCACGGCGTAGTGCGGTCCTCTCGAGAGGACGCCCGGGGCGATTATGGAAACGTGGCTGATGATATTCAGCATTGTGGCGGCGATCGCTCTGGTAGTTCAGGGCGCGATGCTGATCGCGCTATTTTTTGAGATTCGCGAGACGAACAAGAAAGTGAATGGGCTCGTCACCGACCTGCACACGCGGATAGGGCCGATTCTGACGCGCGCGCAAATTTTGCTGGATGATACGCAGCCGAAAATTTCAAACATGGTCGCCGACGCGGCGCACATTGTTTACTTGACGCGGGGGCAGGCGCAGAAAATGGATCGCGTGCTTACCGACGCGACTGATCGTTTGCGCGGGCAGTTGAGTCATCTGGACCGGATTTTAACTGGAGCGATGGAAGCTGTGGAAGATGCGGGAACGCAATTCCGAAGCAGCGTTTGGAAGCCCATGCAAAAGGCGTCGGCGCTGCTCCAGGGGATCAAGGTTGGGATTGATTTGCTGCGTTCGCGGCGGGCGTCGCGGAATCCGGACGAGCCGTTGGAGCAGGAAGAAGAGTTGTTCATTTAGGGGAAGCTCAGAGCCGAGAGCTTATAGCTAACAGTTCCGAGTCGCATCTTCGTTGGCCAGCCCGAAGAAACTTCGCAGTAAAACCCTTTCTCTGCTTGTTTTCCTGTCTATCGGGTTCTGACTCCTACTTAATCCAGGCGCCGCCGAGTACGCGGTCGCCGTCGTAGAAGACGGCGCCTTGACCTGGCGTGATGGCCCGTTGCGGGGCATCGAACGTGATCTGCGCTGAGTTTGCACCGAGCGGTTCGACGGTGGCGGGGGCGGGTTCGTGCTTGTGGCGGATTTTTACCTGCGCGCGAATCGGCGAGACGGGCGTTGCGATAGAGACCCAATTCACGTCACTCACTTCGAAGGACGTGGTGCGCAGCGATTCGTCATCGCCAACCACAACGCGGTTGTTTTGCGGGTCGATGGAGAGGACGTAGAGCGGTTTGCCGGCAGCAAAGCCGAGGCCCTTTCTCTGGCCAATCGTGAAATTGTGGACGCCGTTGTGATGGCCGACGACTGCGCCGTCTTCGGTGACGATTTCGCCTTCGGCTGATGAGAGAGAAATGCCTGCGTCCTTTGAGTAGGCCTGGATAAATTGGACGTAGTTTCCGTTGGGCACGAAGCAGAGCTCCATGCTTTCCGGCTTGTCGGCTACGGGAAGATTGGCGCGGTGAGCGCGCGCGCGAACTTCTTCTTTGGTCAGTTCGCCCAGGGGAAATTCGCTGTGCGAGAGCTGATCCTGCGAAAGTCCCCAGAGAAAATAGGATTGATCTTTTGTGCCATCAACGGCACGCAGAAGTTCCCAGCGTCCGGCTTGGTCGTTTCTGCGGATCCGGGCGTAGTGGCCGGTGGCGAGGCGCTCCGCGCCGATTTGGCGTGCCATACGGAGGAGCGGCTCGAACTTTACGTCGGTGTTGCAGTTCGTGCAGGCGATGGGTGTGCGGCCGGCTAAATATTGATCGACGAAGGGGCGCACGACCCGGTGTTCGAACTGGTCTTCAAAATTTACGACGTAGTGAGGAAAATTCAGGTGCTGCGCGACACGCTTCGCGTCGTAGACATCGTCGAGGGAACAGCAGCGGTGTTGCGCGGGGCCAGTGCCTTGCACTTCGGGGAGGCGGCGCTGGTTCCAGAGTTGCATGGTGAGGCCAACGATAGGGCGGCCTTGTTCCTGGAGGACGGCAGCGACGGTGGAGGAGTCGACACCGCCGGACATGGCGATAGCGACCAGGCCGCGCTGAGTTTCCTCGCGTGTCGGTAGCGTGGCGAATTGGATGGCGGTGTTCATTGCGACAGATCTAGTTTAGCGGATTTGTTGGTCGCTTGCAGAGAGCGGGTGCTTTGACACGGAGTTCGCAGAGTACGTAGAGAAGTGCAGAAGATCTTCGGCGATGTGCACCTGCTAGCTGCGTATCGCGGCGTTTTGGTAGGTGGGGGAGAGCGCGCGTAGTTGAGCCACTGCGGCGGGGATGACTTCCAGAGCGAAGTCGATTTCGGATGCGGTGGTGCAGCGGCCGAGGCTGAAGCGGAGGCTGGATTTGGCGTCTTCTTGCGATAGGCCGATGGCGGTAAGAACGTGGGACGGTTCGACGGCGCCGGAGGAGCAGGCCGCGCCTACCGAGCAGGCCAGGCCTTTCAGGTCCAGCGCGATGACTAGGGCTTCGCCTTCGATCCCTGCGAACATGATGTTGGTGGTGTTGGGAGTGCGCGGACCCTGGGCGCCGTTTATGCGGACTTGCGCTATGCGTTGGAGCAGGCCGTGCTCGAGGTTGTCGCGCAATGCAGAAACGTGGGTGGCGTCGCGCGCGAGGGAGTTGCGCGCAATTTCTGTGGCTTTGCCGAGGGCTACGATGCCGGCGACGTTTTCCGTGCCTGGTCGCGCGCCGCGTTGGTGATGGCCGCCGTAGAGAAACTGGCTGACGCGAGTTCCTGAGCGAATATAGAGCGCGCCGATGCCCTTGGGTGCGTAGAGTTTGTGGCCGGAGAGTGCGAGAAGGTCTACGTTCAGGGCGTTTACATCGATGGGAATTTTGCCGGCGGACTGGACGGCGTCGGCGTGGAAGTAGACTTTGTGCTCTTTGGCGATGCGGCCGATTTCTTCGAGCGGTTGGATAGTGCCGAGCTCGTTGTTGGCTTGCATGATCGTGATCAAGATCGTTTCGGGGAGGATGGCAGCGTGGACGGATTCCGGGTCGACACGGCCTTCGCGATCGACATTCAGGTAAGTGACCGCCGCGCCCTGCTTTTCGGCGGCTTGGCAGGCGTTTAGGACGGCTTCGTGTTCGATGGTGCTGGTGATGATGTGCGGCTTTCGATTGAAGGAGGAAGAAGGCACAGGCAGGAGTGCCTGTGCTACCGCGCCGAAGATGGCGTGATTGTCCGATTCGGTGCCGCCGCTGGTGAAGACGATTTCCTGGGGCTTCGCGCCGATAAGAGTGGCGACTTGTTCGCGGGCGGTCTCGACGGCGGACCGGGCGCGCTGACCGGGCGTGTGAATCGAGGAGGCGTTAGCGAAGTCCGCCGAGAAATAGGGGAGCATGGCGTCGAGGACTTACGGGTCGACGGGCGTCGTGGCGTTGTAATCGAGGTAGACGCGATTCATCGGGCTACTCTCAGGATACTACTAAAGCAGATGTTTCCGATTCGAGCGGAAAGGACAGGAAGGGCCCAGTCTAGAGCGCTTGCTTAGCGTGTCTTGGCAAGCTATTCGGCGGCTTGCTTTTTGGTGCGCCAGGTGTAGAGGTTGCTGGTATAGAGAGCGATGCAGAGAAGATTGGCCGGGACGAAGCCGAATTGGGCAGTGCGCATGCCGATGACGCAGACGACGGCGCTGTTAACGGCGCACACCACCCAGCCCTGCCAGAGCTTCTTGCCGAGCAGGAAGGTGCCGGCAACGGTCAAGATGCAGGAGAGGTAGTCCAATCGAATGGCATGGAGAAGATTCAACATTGGTTTTCTATTTTTGCGCCGGAACCGGAGCGATCGTTAACAACGAATGACTGCATGCCCCCGGTTCACGGCTCCTTTTTCTAGTCGGCCAGGCCGATTGCCCCAGTAGAATTGTTCCTGTTGCACACGAGGAACAGCACCTACGCCGGTGTAGTAGAGTGCACGCCTGGGACCGTTTGTCCGCGGCGTTGTGGAATGTGTGCCTCCCGAACACGCTGCATAAGTCTTTGAATTCATGGCGATTAGAGAAGAGCGGTGGCTGCTGGGAACGGGCGCGGCTGCACCGTCGCAGCGCGTCTTGCGGCAAACTGCTCAGTCTGAGACAAATTGTGTCAGGTTGAAACGTGCAGAAACCGTCGATCAAGGGTCTTGAGGTGGGCAGATGCAAGTTTCAAAAGAAAACTGCTGGCGACACCTTGAATCTATGGCTGAGTTTTTCGATTTGGCGCTTGTTTAGTTCTCTTTTGCCGTGAAGGACTTCAGAGACGATGCCTTCGGAGCCGAACAGGGGTGCCAGGTCTTTTTGCTTGAGATTGTTGGCGGCCATCAATTCGGTCAGAACTTCGATCGGCGAGGCCGCACGGATGGGATAGCGTTCCTCTTCGAAGGCTTCAATCAAAACCGTCAGCAGTTCAGCATACTTCTCTTCCGCTGCCGAGAGGTTCCCGCGGCGCTCCAGGTTGTAAAGCACCTCGACGTAATGTTCATTCTGAGCTTCGGAGACGATTGGCTGGGGCGCGGGGAAGCCCTTGATGATGTATTTTTCAGTCGCAATCACAGTCATTTTTCCATCTCTCCCTATCGTACTCAGCATGGCTCAATATGTGACGGATGAAAACCTTTCTGTTCCTATAGTTGAGCCAGGCAATTAGCCGGCACTTGTTATGACTAATGTCGAAAACAACGCACGTCCCAACGTTGTCCAGGTTCTTCCAGCTCTGTTTTGCGTCTGGAAAGTGGGACCAGTCGGCGCTCTTGGCCATTTTGTACCACGCGGACAGAGACGCTTCCCACTCCGGATGATCCTCGATGGCATCCCGGATTTTCTTCCGGCTGATGACGCGCGCAAGACAATCTTCTCAAAGTGAGAAGTCGGTGTCAATGATTGGACGTGGAGAGCCGTACTCTCCGATCCGCGTCTGGAGGCGCAGGCCTATTCAGCGCGGAGAGCGTCGACCGGGTCTACGGTGGCGGCGCGGCGCGACGGTAGGTAGCTGGCGATGAACGCGGTGGCGATCAGGCCGAGCGTTACGGCGGCGTAGGTGATGGGGTCGACGGGGTTGACGTGGAAAAGGAGCGACGACATCAGGCGCATCGCAAGGAAGGCGGCGACGAGGCCGAAAGCTACGCCAATGCCGGTGAGAATGAGCCCGTGGCGCACAAAGATGCCCGTGACGGATTGTTGCTGAGCGCCGAGAGCCATACGAATCCCAATTTCACGGACGCGCTGCGAAACGGAGCACGCGATGACGCCGTAGATACCGACGACGCCCAGAAGCAACGCCATGCCACCGGCGACGGCGAGCATGATCAGCGTGAAGGAAGTCCGCGCCATCGAGAGCGAGTGGTAGTACGCGAGGGTA
>DASXMM010000178.1:0-12644 GCA_036495665.1 Candidatus Acidiferrum sp.
TGCCACGTTTGCCAGTCGCTGCATGCGCCGGTGCTGGCCCCGGCGGCACTGGACCTCGTCGCTGTCCCCGAGCAGATCGCAAGATATTCTTCGCTCCCGCGGCGCGCCGCGCCGAGCAATTCGTTTTCGCTGCACCGCGCCGGACGCGCCCCTCCCACCGCGTAGTTCTCGTCTCCCGCTAACGAGTCTTTCTGCTGCGTGCTGATTTTCACTTGAGTCAGCGCCACCGCCATTTTTCCAGGCGGTCCCTATCCACACACTACGAGTAATCCCGGGAGGGTGGAGACAATGTTCAAACGCTCGAGCATCATTGCATTTCTGGTTTTGGGTTTTGTGTTTTTATTTGGGTCCGGGCAAGCGAGGGGGCAAGCCTCTGGAATCATCGACGGGGTGGTGAAGGATCCATCCGGCGGCGTCGTAGCGAATGCGAGCGTCGAAATCCGCGATCCAGTCAGCGGGTATCAACGAACCTTCACCACGGGCCCCGACGGGGCGTTCCGGTTCACCAACGTACCGTTCAATACCTACCACATGGTGGTGACAGCAAATGGATTCGCCAACTTCACGCAGGACGTAGACGTACGCTCGTCAGTTCCCGCAAGCGCTCCGGTCAACCTGAAGGTCGGCGCGGCTAATACCAGCGTAACTGTAGAAGCCAACGGCGGAGACCTGGTGGAAAATGACGCGAATACGCACACGGACGTGGATCGCGCGTTCTTTGAAAAGGTGCCACTGGAAAGTGCGTCGTCAGAGCTCAGCTCTCTGGTGACGCTGACCACTCCGGGCGTCGCGGCGGACTCGAATGGATTGTTTCACGGATTTGGGGACCATGCCTCAAACTCGTTCTCGATTGATGGACAGCCGATCACCGACCAGCAAAGTAAAGTGTTCTCGAATCAGCTACCCGCAGATTCCGTGCAATCCCTCGAGGTAATCGAGGGCGCACCACCGGCCGAATATGGAGGCAAAACCAGTCTGGTGATCGTGGCCACCACGCGTTCCGGCTTGGGGGTAAACCCCGCGCATGGCCAGGTGACGAGTTCGTACGGCTCCTTCGGCACAGTGAACGCCGGATTTGACCTGGCTTATGGAAACAACAAGTGGGGCAACTACATCTCTGTCAACGGACTGAATAGCGCGCGATTCCTCGATGGACCGGAGTTCGGGATCCAGCACGATAAGGGCAACGAGGAGAACATCTTCGACCGCGTGGATTATCAACTCACCACCGCGGACTCGATCCATCTCAATTTCCAGTATACGCGTTCCTGGTTCCAAAACCCTAATTCGTACGACGCGCAATTTGCCACGCCGTGGAATGGAGTGGTGGTGGCGAACGGCGGTCTCGATCCCAATGGCAACGTCGTTGGCCCAACCGACCAGCGGTCCAAAATCGGGACGTTCAACATAGCGCCAACGTGGAACCACTTGATCGGATCCAATGCCATCTTGGTGTTAGGTGCTTTCGTGCGCCGTGACACTTTCAACTATTACCCGAGCGCAAATCCCTTCGCGGATCTGGGGCCCTCGGATCTTCAACAGGAAACGTTGGCGCAAAACCGGACGCTAACCAACGCGGGTGCGCGCTCGAGTTTGTCTTACGTTAAGGGCATTCACAACGTGAAGGCAGGAGTCGTGTATGAGCAAACGTTCCTCACGGAGAATGACCATTTCGGTATCGTCGACCCGACTTTCAACGCGCCGTGCTTGGACGCGTTAGGCGCTCCGGTGTTTGTGGGGAACCCCGGGCTGAACGATCCAACCCAGTGCGCTGCGGCGACCACCACGAACGCCGCTCTTTATCCAGCGCCCTTCACAGCGAACCCGACCTTCGTGCCGCTCCTCGGCTGTATCGATCTGACCCGGCCGACGCCCTCCTCGGCGGACGGCTGCACCGGGACCGCGAGCGCCACGCATTTGTTTCACGGGCACACGGATATAAAAGAGTTCGCTATTTACGTCCAGGACACAATCAACGTAAAAAACTGGTCGTTTAATCTCGGGCTCCGCGGCGATATCTACAACGGCTTTAGCGCGCAGAATCAGGTGGAACCCCGTCTCGGGATTGCCTATAACATCAAGCCGTCGAATACCGTCCTTCGTGTTTCTTATGCCAGAACTTTGGAAAGCCCCTTCAACGAAAACCTGATACTTTCCAGCCGAGGATGCCTCGATCCGACCGTGGCGAACCTTTTCGCAGCCGGTGGCCAAGGCTGCACCGACCCAAACACCGGCGCTGTTAGTACCGCCCCCACTACCCTGCCGGCCGGCTATCGCAATGAGTTCCACGCTGGATTGTCACAGGCGTTCGGAAAGTACTTGGTGGTGGACGGCGAGTACATCTGGAAGTACACGCACAATGCCTATGACTTCAGCATCCTCGGCGCGACACCGGTCACTTTCCCCATCGCGTGGAACAACTCGAAAATCCCTGGCTATGCCATCCGCGTGACCGTGCCCAATTACCGCGGCTTTACCGCGTACAGCGTATTCTCTAGCGTAGCCGCACGGTTCTTCACTCCGCAAATTGGCGGCGTCGGTGCGGTGCCGGTCACACCCGGAAGTTTTTCGGTGTTTCGCATTGACCATGACGAAAAATTCAACATGACCAACCACCTGCAGTACCAGTTCCCGAAGCGCGGGCCATGGATCGGCTTCAATTGGCGATACGATAGCGGCCTGGTAGCCGGCCCGGTGCCTTGCGCTGGGGGCAACTGCAATAATGGGCCTCTCGGGAGCGACACCGTGGTGGACGCATCCATCATTTCTCCAGACCAGCAGTTTGAAGCCGGGTTGTTTTGCAACGGCGTCCGCGCTACGCCCACAACGCCCATCAGCTCCTCGCTTGGTCCCAATCTATGCCCGGCGTCACAGTACGGGTCCATCTACCTGCAGATACCGGCTCCGGGAACTGAGAATGACGACAAAAACCCACCGCGCGTGGCTTCGCGCAACCTGTTTGACGTGGCCGTCGGGCACGACAACATCTTTCATGGCGACCACTACCGATGGAGCCTGCGGCTCACGGCCGTCAACGTCGCGAACAAGACCGCTGTCTACAACTTTCTCTCCACCTTCAGCGGAACCCACTATGTGACGCCGCGTGCGATGACAGCGGAGATCGGTTTCCACTTCTAGATGGATTGGAATGAGCAGCTTATACGACTGACGCAGGAAATTCTGACGGCCAAACCAATGGCAGAAAGAACGGAAAGCGCGAAGAACGGGGGGCTGCCTAGAGATGGGGAGCCCCTTGCAAAAACGAAGAAGTCTGCCTGGAAGTATGGCGGGATCCGGGAGTGGCAGGCGGAACTCTCCATATCGCGGCTTTTCCGTACAAGCATACGGCTGCAAACGGCGTTCGATCGTTGTTTCAGCCAATTCGGGATGACGGCGCAGGAAGCGGCGGTGCTCGTACACTGTGCGGAAGAAGGAGCCATTTCCGCCGGCAAAATTGCCAAGGCTATGGGCAGGGACAAGGGCAAGATCACGCGGTTCGTTGACCGGCTCGAAGCGGGTGGTTTTCTAAGCCGTAGTAGCGATCCGCGGGATCACCGGCTTTTGATTATTAAGGCCACCACTAAAGGACGGCGTGTTGCGCCCCAGCTCAAAGTTCGGTTTGAGGAAGTTCGCGGCCAATTTTTTCAGGGCATCCTCAACATCGACATCGATCGGCTGGAGACGGTGCTCGCGCAGCTCCACGCGAACGCAGAACGTCTTTGCGCGGTAAAAACTCACAAAGGCGCGTAGAGCTAGAGGAACAATCCCCAGGCTGATTCCGGTTAGCTATCGCCCACCGCCGACCGGGCCCCTTTCTTTTTTGTAAGTGTTGCATGCAAAAGACTTAGAATTTCGGTAAGTTCTTTAGATGCAATACTTACGAAGCGGCTTTGTATGTGTTGATTTTAAATGACTTAGAGGGTGTGTTTCGCGGGCTCCAACCCGCCAAAAGCGTCCAGACCGCGCCCCAAAACAAAAACGGCAGCTAGGGCTGCCGTACTCCAAAAACCCACTATTACCTAAAACGCATATTACCAGATTCGGCAGACTGCTGTCAATGAAAAAATGGAATCAACCACTGGCGGTTGATCGGTGGAGGTATGTCGGAGTCTTACTGGTACGGCCGCCGGGGATGAATCCCTCTGGCGAGCGGACGATTTGTCTTCTTCGCGCATCTAAGGGCGACGGGGGCGGTTTTCGTTCGGTCACGGCGAGATTTCTGGAGTTGGAGATTGAGGCACAGCCTCGTCTCGCCGGGCTTCCAGTTTCGGCGCTGCAAATTGACAATGAAGGGGATGTCGTCCGGCTGGCCAAAGGCGCATGTGACGTCCGCCAATCCGACTGGCCCGTATCTGACTGAAGAGGTTTATAGAAGAGCGAAGCAGGGCCAGAGTTCCCGTCGGCCAGACTATGAATTTAATCCAATCGGTAGTCCTCAGACTCGCAGCAATCGTCGTGTACGCCCTGTCTTCGGTAGGGCGAGCGGCATTCTTCTCATTAATTCTGGCCGCCGCTTTTCCGGTGTTTGCACAGAGCGCGAGCCCCGCCCCGGATAAATCGCCGACGGGTTCCCTCCACGGGACGATTTCAACGAAGCAGGAAAACGTAGGATCGGATTTGTCGGGTATCAGCGTGAAACTCACGACGGTGCCGCCCGCTGGAGATTCCCTGAACACAGACACGGATGATGCGGGACATTACGAGTTTAAAAATCTGAAGCCCGGAACATATCTCGTTTCGATTACGCAGCAAGGATTCAAGGCTGTGACCAAGCAAGTTAAGCTGGCAGCCGGCCAGACCGTGGTGCAGGATATCACGCTCGAAATTGAGACTGTCGAAGAACAGGTCGAGGTCAAGGAACAAACACAGGTCATCTCCACGGAAAGCGTTTCCAATCCGGAAGCCACCATAACCCATCGCGACCTGATTGCGCTGCCTACGCCGGAGGAAAAGATCCGCGAAGTCATTCCGATTACACCGGGAGTCATCAAGACGCAAGACGGAAAACTTACATTCAAGGGCGCGGACGAAAATCAGAGCCTGTTTCTCGTCAACTCCGCGCAGACCGCGGATCCGGTGACCGGGAGTTTTTCGATCGCAGTCCCGACGGATGCGGTTCAATCGTTCGCCGTTTACAAAACCCCCTATAACGCGGGGCTCGGAAGTTTCTCGGGCGGGTTGACAACCATTGAGACCAAACCCCCCGCTGAATCCTGGAACTTCTATGTAAAGAATTTTGTGCCCTCCATTCTCGGCAAGAACGGCTCCATGGTCGGCATTGCGCAGGCAACGCCGGGCGTCGACTTTGGCGGGCCGCTCATCGCGGGAAAGCTATTTTTCTCGGAAGTGTTCCAGTACGACATGAAAAAGACCACCGTCCGTTGATTGCCTTGGCCGGACGACATCTACAAGAAGCAGGGCTTTAACTCCTTCACCACTTTCGAACTCATTCTTACACCCAAACAAATCGTCACTTTCACGGTGAACGCCTTTCCTCTTCGGCAGCAGCACATCGACATTAATGCCCTGATTCCTCAGCCGGCCTCAAACGATCTGAATCAAAAGGGCATCGCATTACACCTGTCCGACAGATATCAACTGGATTCGGGGGCAATTTTCACCGCTGTGGCGCAGTACACGCGGTTCGACAGCAACGCCCACGGTCAGGGTCTCGAGGACATGACCATTTCCCCTCAAGGCTGGGGCGGAAACTACTTTGACCGGTGGTCGCGGAGAGGCAAGCAGTTCCAGTTTCTGCCCAGCTATCAATTCGCGCAGAAACACTGGCTGGGAGAGCACGAAATCCACGTCGGCGTCGATGTGAACTATCGTTCGTATTTCGGAGTGAACACGCCGAACCCGATTCAACTGCTCGAACAAAATGGCACGATGGACGGAGAGATTACCTTCGTTCCCACGGTAGCTCAGATTACTTCCGATACCTCCGTCGCCGAATTCATCCAGGATCATTGGATTCTGAATCCGCACTGGACGGTCGATGCGGGCGCGCGTGTATCCAGCGAGACGTCGGGATGGTCAGCAGCCTTCTCACCCCGCATCGGCATTGCATATACACCGAACAAGGATGGCAAGACCGTGATTCGAGCCGGCGCTGGCTTGTTCTATAGCATGCTGCCTCTGCTGGCATCGGACTTTGACGTGAACCCTACCCGCGTGGTGAGCCTGTTTGGTCCCGGCGGGCAATTGATTGCGCCACCCATTACCTATACAAACGCTTATGTAGGTGGCGTAAATCCGTTAACGACCGGCATTTTGCCGCAGGGGCCGGGCACCACGCCGCGGAACTTCACGTGGAGTCTCGAAGGCGATCGCGAGCTGCGGAGAAACATGGTGTTGCGTGTCGGATACATTGATAGCCACACGACGTATCTCTTTGTAATCAATCCCTTCACTGGCGCGCCAGGCCAGAATTCCTTCTTGGGCCTCACGAATAGCGGTTCTTCTCACTATCGCGAGATTGAAAGCACCGTGCGCTTCACCGTCCATGAGCGGCACGAGGTGAACGCCTCGTATATCTGGAGCCGCAACCGCGGAGATTTGAATAACCTTTCCGACGTGATGATCCCGTTCCTAGAGCCGGTCATACGGCCAAACGTTTATGGCATTTTGCCTTCGGATGTTCCCAACCGAGTGGTGACCTGGGGAGTCTTCTCATTACCGAAGAAGTTCACATTCAGTCCGATTCTCGACGCGCACTCGGGCTACACTTATTCGAATGTCGACGTGCTGCAAGACTACGTGGGCACGCCCAACGGGCAGCGCTTCGCCACCTATCTCTCGTTAGATGTGAAGGTGTACCGCGTTTTCCATGTTCCCTTTATCAGCGGCAAGAACGGCAAGCAACACCACATTCGTCTGGGCTTCTATTCGCTCAATATCACGAATCACGGCAACTTCAACGCCGTGTTCAACAACGTCACGGCGCCAAACTTTGGGCAGTTTGTGGGATTTTTGGACCGGCGAGACGGCGCGGTGATTGACTTCATCGATTGAGGCATTCTGAAGACGCTGCTGGGCGCCTTGGACGGCTTTATCGTCAGTTCTTCTCCTACCTCAACTTCCTGCTTAGCGAGGGCATTTGGGCGGCTGACTTTCTTTGAGCCGGCATCCTGCTAGAATATGTGGCGGAGCGGTTCTTCGAAGCAGGTGAGGGAGCGAAAGCTGTTTGAACCAATGACGAATCTCTGAGGTGCTGCGGATAGACAGCCTGTGTGCACGGCCTGTCCCGCTGGCACGTCTCGAATCGGGAAGTTCTGTGGGTTGGATAGAGCAGGCCCACGGATGTGCCGGTTCAATGGCAGGAACACTGCCGGAGCACAGTCAAGAGTGACTGTGCTACTGGAGAGACGGGCGAGCGGGGCAGGAAAGCCTAACGGTTGGCTCGTGGCGCCCACCTAATTCAGAGGTTCACGGCCTAGCTCCCCACGGCCTAGCGGTCCGCTCTATTTTTATTGGCCGCGTTCGGCGGTTGGGCGGGTTCTCTCTTTTTATAGCAAGCCAAGGGGTGAAAGCGATTGGTGATTGTTGGCTAGCGACTGGTCTCGGCGGTCTCGACTCAGACCTCGCCGCCAGCAACCATAGGTGACGGTAAAGTATGCGCGTACTCTTTATTGGAGACATTGTTGGGTCGCCAGGGCGGCAGATCGTGCGCGACCGATTGGCGGACGTCGTCGCGCATCGGCAGGTCGATCTGATCATCGCGAACGGTGAAAACTCCGCTTCGGGCTTCGGGATCACCCCGCGGCTGGCGGAGGAGTTGCTCGGACTGGGGATTGACGTCCTGACCGGCGGGAACCATAGCTGGGATCGCAAGGAAGTACTGGAGTACATGCCGCACGAGCCGCGGCTGCTGCGGCCAGCTAACTTTCCGGAGGGGAATGTCGGCAACGGGCTTTACGCTGGCACGGCCAAAAATGGCTTGAAATACGCTGTGCTGAACCTGCAGGGGCGTGTTTTCATGACGCCGATCGATGACCCGTTTCGTAAGGCGGACGCCGAGCTGGCCAAGCTACCGGAGGATGTGGCTTTCGTTTTTGTGGATATGCACGCCGAGACGACCAGCGAGAAAATCGCGATGGGCTGGTATCTCGACGGGCGGGTGACGGCGATGGTGGGTACGCATACCCACGTCACGACCGCGGACGAGCATGTTCTGCCAGGCGGCACCGCGTATATCACTGATGTAGGCATGAGCGGGCCGCACGGCGGCGTCATCGGGATGGACCGCGGCGGCATCATCAAAAAGTTTCTGGACGGGTTGCCGGCACGGTTTGAAGTGGCCTCCGGAGACGTGCAGATGAATTGCGTGCTGATCGAAACCGACGACGACGGGCCGCGCAACGCGTCGGGGCGGCTGCGTGCACGGTCGATCGAGCGGTTGCGTTTCAAGATTGACTGACTGGCGTCGTCAATGTCTGAAACGGGCAACCTGTATCCTGCCGTCCTACTCTGATGACTCAGAACAAGTGCCTTAGAACAAAGGGGTTGTGACCAACGTGAAAATTTTCGCGGGCTTGTGTCTACTGGCGTGCTTCGCCGCGTGTGCCTTCCCCCAGGACGAAGGGGACCTGATTGCCAAGAAGCGGCTCCTGCCGGGAGTCGGGCCGGGGTTGCGAGCGGTAAAGCGGGGGGCGGACGGAAACTTTTATGTGTTGAGCGCGCCGGGGTCGACGGCGACGGTGTTCGATGCGGCAGGAAAGCTTTTGAGGCGAGTTCCGGAGTATGACGAGAGCAAGGCGCCCGCTGCTGCGCCAGCGCCATTGGCAAGCATTGTTTTTGGCGAAGACATGGATGTGGATGCGCATGGGACCGTATATGTAGCGGATCGTGGCGCGAATGCGATCAAGATCTGGGACGCCAAGGGAAACGAGCGCGTTATCAGAGTGAATTCGCCGGTTTCGGTTGCTGCGCTGCCGGACGGGGAGGTTGCCGCAGCGACTGTGCACGGAGATCATCTTGTCGTTGTGTTCGACAAGAACGGACGGGTGGTGCGCGAGTTTGGCGATCCCGAACCAATTTCTGACCGTCCGGAAGTAAACCGATTCCTGAATATCGGGATGATGGTGACGGATGGAGCGGGGCACCTCTATTACGCGTTTCCTTATTTGCCGGAAGCGACGGTGCGGCAATACGACGCCAACGGCTACGCCGGCCAGGATATCCAGTACACGGGAGTCGACGCGTGGCCGGCCGCGCAAGCCACCCGCAAAGAGATTGAGCGGCAGGAGAAGCGAGGAGACGCGCCCGTGTTCAAGCGCGTCATGACGGCCGTTGGCGTGGAGAGCGCCACGGGAGAAGTGTGGATGGCGCTCGGCAACAACCTGCTGCACTTTGACAAGGAAGGGAATCGCCGCGCGACGTACAAAATCTATACGCCAGAGGAAGCGCGGCTCGAAGCGACCACGATCCTCGTCGAAAAAGACCGTCTAATCATCGGAAGCGACCCGCTGGGCATTTACGAGTTCGAGCGGCCCGATAAAAAAAATCAATAATAAGCAAATTATCCTCAGGGTGATTTGGATGGAACCTGTGCAAAGATGCGCCGTTGTGCGAAAATTATGTGAAAATTTCGGCTCAATTGGGTGTTCGCGGATGAATTTTTAGAATGATTGCACTTGTGGAAAAACTGTGCAAGGGATGTGCAACCCCGTGAACCCCTTCGCACACTTTTCGCTTGCTCCATTCCTTCCAATCGGCGACAATCCCGCGCTGTCTGATAGCGGCGGTACGAGGGGCCGACAATTCTGAAGGGCCGCGCGTGGAGCGCCAGGGGAACGCAAGACGCTCCGGTACGGGCATGATTCCCGAAGCCTGACAAAAAGAGAATGAAGGGACCTGCTTTCCACAGCTTATTAACATCTGTGGAAAAATCGGGGTGAGATTTTATCTTGCGATGACTACTGCGACGAATGCTTGGGACCGTTTTCTTGAACACGTGAAGTCCCGGGTCAGCATCAACACGTACACGACCTGGTTTCAACCTACGCGACTAAATCGGGCCGAGGGTGAAAACCTGTTTGTGCAAATCCCCAGCACGGTCTTCCGGCAGGTGCTCACGCGAACCTACGGCGAGATCGTCAAAGCGGTGTTCCACGAACTTGGGACGCCTGCCGTGAAAGTGCAATACGTGTGTACGGAGGAAGAGCCCGTGCCAGCCGCTCCCGCAGCAACCGGCGTGAAACAGGCGAAGCTTGATTTTGAGAGCAGCGATCATCAACTGAATTTGCGTTACAGCTTTGACTCGTTTGTGGTGGGCAAGTCGAATGAGTTTGCGCATGCGGCGGCGCGCGCCGTTGCTGAGCAGCCTTCGAAGGCGTACAACCCGCTGTTTCTTTATGGCGGAGTGGGCATGGGCAAGACTCACTTGATGCATGCCATCGGGCACACCATTAAGAAGCGCAATCCGGCGACGCGGCTGAGTTACGTGAGCGCGGAAAAGTTCACGATCGAAGTGATCAATTCGCTGCGCTTTGACCGCATGACCAGTTTCCGTGACCGGTTTCACACCGTGGACGTCTTGCTGGTGGACGACATTCAGTTCATCGCGGGGAAGGAACGGACCCAGGAAGAATTTTTTCACACGTTCAATGCGCTCTACGAGCAGCAGAAGCAGATTGTAATTTCTTCCGACTGCTTGCCGAAAGAAATTAACTCGATCGAAGAGCGGCTGCGCTCGCGGTTTGAGTGGGGCTTGATCGCGGATATCCAGCCGCCGGATCTCGAAACCAAGATTGCGATTTTGCAGAAGAAGGCGGAAAACGACCGTTTCAGCCTTCCCGACGAAGTGGCGGAGTACATCGCGCGGGCTATCAAGTCCAACGTGCGCGAACTGGAAGGCGCGCTGACCCGTTTAATGGCTTACGCTTCGCTCACCGGAGCTACAATTTCTTTGGCGACGGCTCAGCAGGTGCTTCGCAACATCATCGCCTCGCAGGAAAAGCGCGTCACGATTGATTTGATTCAGAAGCGCGTTAGCGAGCATTTTAATATGCGCGAGCAGGATTTGAAGGTTCGCAGCAACACGCGCGCCATTGCGTTTCCGCGGCAGGTGGCGATGTACATCGTGAAGCAGCTTACTTCGGCGTCTTTGCCGGAGATCGGCCGGCAATTCGGCGGCAAGCATCACACGACGGTGTTGCACTCGATCAACAAGATTGAGGAGATGCGGCGCTCGGATAAAGACCTGAACCGCACCATCACGCGTTTAATGGACACGCTTCAATAGCCAGGCAGCTTTTTCAATCTGCCGGCGGCCTCCACATTCGCCCCATAGAGAATCAATGTTCGAAGTTTGACGCTCGCCATGTGCGTCGCGAAATTGCATTCGTAGACTTCCCAGGAATTTTGTCGCCACGAGCTCGCGAAATTTGTCTCGTAAATGCGCTGTGAATCCTTGTCGGAGAAGATGCGGAAAATCTGTTGAGCGCAGTGGATGATATTTTTATTTTAGGTGTTCGATGGGGTCGGGAAGCTGGGATATCTCCGTTTCCCACAGTTCGCCACTTGCACCAAACCTCGCTACGTCGCTGCGGCGAAAGTGGTTGCGGTCCTTTCCACAATTCCACCGAACTCATCACAACAACAAGCTTTACAGGTTCAAAAATTTTGTAACTTCACTTGCGGTAATGGATGGTGCTGTGAAAAAAGAACCGTGGATATCTCGAGTTTGTCCTTAGCGGGGCAAGTTCCGATTCCCTGGCATTTCCACAGGGTTTCCGCTCGCTGCGGGCTTTATACTTTGCGAAAAAGCGAGTACAGTACGACAGCGGTAGAAAGTGCGAGGACCCCGAATGAGCGCAACAGGAACCGCACGCGAGGAACATCAATCGATGGAATTCAGCGTCGTAAAATCGGTGCTGTTGAACGAGCTTAACACCACGCAAGGCGTCGTCGAGCGCAAGACGACAATTCCGATCCTTTCGAATCTCTTGGTCGAAGCCAAGGGCAGCGAGCTGACGATCACGGCGACCGATCTTGAGCTGAGCATCCGCACGTCCTGCGAAGCAAAGATCAAGAAAGAGGGCGCGGGGACTATTCCGGCGAAAAAGCTGTTGGAGCTCGTGCGCTTGCTGCCTGAAGGCGAAATTAAGGTGCGCCTGCTCGAAAATCATTGGGTGGAAATCACCAGCGACCGAAAAAAATACAAGCTCGTGGGCATGGCGAAGGAGAATTTCCCGGCTCTGCCTGCGATGCCGCATACGCTCGTCAAGATTTCTGCACCGGTGCTCGAGAGTCTCATTGCGAAGACAAAATTCGCGATCTCCATGGAAGAGTCGCGCTACACGCTGAACGGCGGCCTGCTCATCTTGAAGCCGGATACGTTGGCAATGGTGGCCACCGACGGCCATCGTTTGGCGCTTGCGGAAACCGATCAGAAGCTCGCCGGGCTAAATGGCGAAGTGAAAGTTCTCATTCCCAAGAAAGCGATGGACGAAGTCGAAAAACTGGCCAGCGCAGCCGGCTCCGAGGCCACGATCGATTTCGCCAAGGACGAGAGCCACTTATTTTTCCAGGTGGGCCACCGGCTTTTGATTTCGCGAATCCTAACTGGACAATTTCCGAACTACGAAGCCGTCCTTCCGCGCGACAACAACAAAACCGTTGTGCTGGAGCGCGCGGAGCTT
>DASXMM010000179.1:0-6573 GCA_036495665.1 Candidatus Acidiferrum sp.
CTGCCAGCGTGTCAATGCTAGGAATGTGGACAACTTCCAGCTTTCTGACACCCGAACAGACCGGCGGAGCGCCAGTCGCGGGCAGTTAGGGAGACGTTAGAAGGGAGAGATGGCGATACGGGGCTCAGTCGTTGTAGGAACGAGCGGCGGAGAGTCTTTCGGTCTCCGCCGCCTGCTTCTATAGCTTCGGTTAGAAGTTGGTCCGAAACGTCTGAGTCGAGGCTTTTCACGACCGGATTACTGCGAATTTCCTTCGATCAGCTCCGTCGGAATCGGGGCCAAATAACCAAGCAGCCCTCCCGAGCCATGGTTCGGTCCGGCCGTGAAGTACATCTCTGTGGCTGGAGCGCCGGCGGCATCGTTGTTGGTCGGGCTGACATTCCCAGGGCTGAGCGCCCAGACGCCGTTGATGGCCAGAGGATTCCCATGGGCATCCTGCAGCAATCCGTCAAATTTCCCGGTTGCCAGATCGTAGGCGGCGATAAAGCCACTGGACTGGGTATCTCCGCCACCCGCGAACTGGCCGATGAGCAAGTCGTGGCTGAAGCGTCCGAAATCGAGCGGAGCCAGCGCCACGCCCCACGGAGCATTCAGCCAATCGCCGTGTTCGAGACGTTGCAGGAGTTGGCCTGTGGAATTAAAAATGTCCACGAAGCCCAAACCCGGGCCGTCTGTTTCAAAGCGCGCACCTTCCTCGTGGAGTACATAGGTGACGACAATGTCGTTACCGATGGCTTGCACGTTGAAAGGCACAAAGAAGCGCGGCAGACCCTCATCCACGAAAGGATTTTCAGGGGAGTGGCCGTCGTGATCGGAGGAATCCCGGTCGAAGTTCTGCTTGGATAGGTTTACAAGATGAAACGCGTTGTCATAAACATCCACGCGGCCCTTGGTGAAGTTTGCTGCGTAGAGGAAACGCTGACCGTTGATGAAGGCGCTAGTGAGGCCCGTGTAGCTTGATCCGTCGGTGGTTTTGACCACGGTCACAGCCTGCGTGGGAAGCACACCCGGATTCCATCCGGCAATCGTCCCGTCAATCGTGGAGAAGAGGAATAAGGCGGGTTTGGCCGCGGCCAGCAAGAAGTCTGTTGGACTGCCGTTAGCGATAGTGCCGGTTGGTGTGCCCGTTGGCGTGTTCTTATTATTCGGATCGGCTGGTGGAATTGTAACGATCAGCCCTTGTTTGGCTCCGGCTCCGTTGTAGAGCGTACTGAGTCCCGTCGCGTTGTCAGAGACCCACCAGGGGCTGCCGGAGGCGCGAGACAAACCCCACGGATTGATCAACTGAGGATCGGTGACAGGAGCAACTCCTGACGTGCTGGAAACCAGATTGGTTTGGGTGTAGTGCTGCCCAAAGCAAACCGCTCCCGTGATCAGAACTACTGCTGTTGACGTGGTGAAGCGAAGCAACATCTTCTTCATCGGCAAAGCTCCTTTATGTATTTTTGACAACTCGTTCTCTACATGTGACTACCGACACAAAAAACCATCTGAAGAGGCGTTGTGTAAGCAACGCCTCCAAAGAGAATCACTCTTGTCCGCGTTAATTGTGGGAATGCTGGCCGTGATTGTCGGAGGGCTGGTCGTGATCGCCGGAGTGCTCGCCATGGTCGTTGGCGCCGGCTAGAGCGAAGGCATACACTTTGTTATTCCCGGTCCCTAGGATATTTCGGTAACCCGATCCCCAGTAGAGGACGCCGTCGACGATGGATGGCCCATCGATTACTGTGCCGCCGCTCGCGAAGTTCCAGAGGATATTTCCGGTTCTTGCGTCCAGCGCGTACATCTGTCCTGAGTTAGAGCCGGCATACATGACGCCGTTGGCAACACTCACCGAGCCTCTGTCAATGGTGTTGGCAGTGGGGTCTGCAGTCTGCCAAAGAATCTTCCCAGTGGCGACATCCAGTGCGCTCCACGCACCCCAGGTTATCTGCTGCCCCGACGGTACCAAGGTGTAGGGGAGGTGGTCGCTATTCGCGATAGCAACATAAATGCGCTGACCATCGGTCGCGGTACCCCACTCGATACCTCCGAGCGAAGCGCCCGGCCCGACCGGTGTGCTCCAGACTATGTTGCCGTCATCGGGGTTGAGTGCCCAGAAGATGCCGCTCTTCTGGCCAAAGCCGACGATATTACCCAACAGATTGGGGCCTGCCCCGCCAAGGTCGAAGTCTGGGCTGGTGGGAACCGGACAGTTCGCTTTTGGTCCTGTCGGAGTCAGGCACGCTACTGTCCAAGTGTCGAAGCCTTGCAGCCTCTTCGACCACTTGATCTGCCCCGTCTTCAAATCTAGAGCAAGGGCGGTGTCGAAGAAATCGTCAGCCGCGGCGCAGTCTGCGGTGGGAGTTGCGTCCTGGCAAGCTTCCACAGCTGCGGGTGCGGTGTAGTTGTTTCCGGTACCAATAAACAGCGTTCCGCGCCTTGGATCAATCGCAGGCGGTTGCCAAATTGCACCGCCGCTGTATCCGCCCACCTGTCCACCGTTGTCCGGCATGTCGAAGGTCTTCCAAATTATCCGGCCGCTTCTCTCATCGAGCGCTACGATACTTCCGCGAAACGTGCAACACGGATATGTCGGATCCACTGCCAGAGTTTCCTCGCTCGAAGAAACCCCGATATAAACAACGCCGTCGAAAACAACGGGAGACCCGGTAATGATTGCTGCCGGATGATTGTCCACCTTTGTCATCCACCGGAGCGTTCCTGATTCCCGATCTACGGAGATCACGTTCGCGCCGTTGTGCACCTGCTTGCCATTTAAAATGTCTCCGATAATTACCTGGTCTCCATCCACGGCAGGGCTCACACGGGAAATAGCTCCCTGGACGCCATCGTAGTCCGAGATCTTGTGAGACCAGATAAGGTTGCCACTGTCCTTCTTGACAGCGAAGAGACTGCCGCCCCAATCGGGGAAGTAAACCGCGTCACCATCCACCGTAGGAGTGGCAGAAACATCGCCGCCCGTTGTGAAAACCCATTTGGGGCTAAGGCCCGCAACATTGGCCGGACTGATGGAATGCTCTGCAGGCTGGCTCCAAGTGTTGCTCAGATTCTGTCCCGCGATTCGCCATTGGTCAGATCGCAACGCAGGTGAGCGGCTGTGCGCGCTCAGAGCCACGACTAACAAAATGACGCTGATCAATGCCACCTTCGGCAGCGACACGCCACGATTCTTCATCGGTATCTGCACTGTGTTCTCCCTGATTCTGTTTGTGATTAGCCTCAACTGCATTCCTTAACTATTTCTTAACTCCGCTCGCAAATCCGGGTCTGCGCTCGCGGTTCCTATTCGAGCCAGAGCAAACGCTTAGGTGTTCGAAGGATGCATCCCAGGGGCCAATCCTCGGCGAGGTTTAAGAAAGCGGCCAAACTCGTTGATATGTTGAAGTTGGCGAAGCGAAAGAGCGTTCCTCAGATCGCGGTGCCAGCGTGCCATTGCCAGGAGCGTGGAGGGATTCCAACTTTCTGGCATCCGATAGTTTTGAGCCGCGTATCGTTTTTCACCGGCGCCGCATCCGATGAACTGGATTCCAAGCTTTACTCCGTGGTGAAGAACTGTGGAGAACCATTTGGGAATTGTTGCCGCTCCGGCGCTTGAGGCGCGATTTGAGACTCTCGTTCGTGTGTCCCAGTTGATCGGGGCGCACCGCGATCCTAAAGATCTCTTTAATGCGCTGGCCGACGAACTGCATGGCGTGGTGCAGTTCGATCATGTTGGGGTTTCTGTTCTAGACCGGGACTCTGCAATCTGGCACGACTATTTTCTCGATATGGAAAGTCGATCAGCTCTGGTTCTTGAGGACGGCATGGTCCGGGAAGAGACGCTCACATGGTGGGTTTACGAACATCAAGAACCCCTGCTCACTTCGACCGACGATGTAAATCCACCCAATGAATGGTTGCACGCGAAGCTAAAAAGGCGTCACATCCGCTCGATCTGTACGCTTCCTCTGACAACAGCGCACCGCAAACTTGGGGCAATCTCCTTCTGCAGCAAGCAGCTAGACGGCTACTCGCCGCAGGAACTCCCATTCTTGTCAATTGTAGCGGGGCAAATTGCTCAGGCTTTCGACAACGCACTGAATTTCAGAGAACTGCAAAACAAGAACGGGCGGCTCGAGCTACTACTTGACCTAACGAATGGGCTTGTCTCCAAGCTCGAATTGCGGGACTTGTTGCGGAACATTTCTGGCGCTGTCCGCCGCATTTTGCACTGCGACGTCGTAGGCGTCGTCTTACCGGATACGAACGGAAAAGAGTTGCGAGTGCAGGGACTCGATTTTGCGGAAAGTAAGGGATTCCTTGGGACTGTCATCCGAGAGGAGATGACGGTCCCTTGGCAATCCGAATCCGGCGTTGTTTACCGGACCGGAAGACCGTTGCTACTGCAGGGGGAAAACCAGCCATCACCCGTGAACCCCGATTACGATTTTAGGTCATTGGAAGGCATCAAATGCAGCTGTTTGCTACCGCTCGTGACGCGAGAACATGTTTTGGGAGTCATGGGCGTTAGTCGGAGGACGGACACACATTTTTCAGACGACGAGGTCAATGTCCTGACTCAGGTTGCCAACCAGATTGCTCTCGCGGTCGAGAATGCGCTTGCTTACAGCGAAATTCGGGAACTGAAGGACCAGCTCTCGAAGGAAAAACTCTATTTGGAAGATGAAATCCGCTCGGAAATGAATTTCGCCCAGATCATCGGAGGCAGCGCTTCTCTACGCAGAGTCCTGAAGCGGGTAGAAACTGTAGCGCCGACAGATTCCACCGTGCTGATCCACGGAGAGACAGGCACGGGAAAAGAACTCGTTGCGCGCGCCATTCACGATTTGAGTCCGCGACGCTCCAAGCCGTTTGTCAAGCTCAACTGCGCGGCCATTCCGACCGGTTTGCTCGAAAGCGAGCTGTTTGGGTACGAAAAAGGCGCATTCACAGGAGCGATCGCGCAACGCATCGGCCGCTTCGAAGTGGCCAATGGGGGCACGATTTTCCTGGACGAAGTCGGCGAAATTCCTCTCGAGTTGCAGACCAAACTGCTGCGAGTTCTGCAAGAGAGGGAGTTTGAGCGGCTGGGAAGCTCGCGTACGCTCCACACGGACGCGCGTCTCATTGCCGCGACCAACCGTGATTTAGAAGCGATGGTGAGCGAGCAGAAGTTCCGGTCAGATCTCTTTTTTCGCTTGAGTGTCTTTCCCGTCCACGTTCCACCCTTGCGCGAGCGCGATGAGGATATTCCGCTTCTCGTTCGCCACTTCACGCAACAGTTCTCTAGGCGTATGAACAAGGTCATGGAAACGATTCCATCTGCGGCAATGGATGCCCTGTGTCGATACCATTGGCCGGGGAATATACGAGAACTTCAAAATGTAATCGAGCGCGCCGTAATCATCTCCGCAGGCCCCGTGCTGGGATTCGATGTCGGTGATCTGGAATTTTCCAAGGGCAGCGATGCAAAAGAAAGAACTGCTGTTTCGAAGTCTGCAACCAACGGCGCGCTGGGCGATATTTTGAAAGAAACACAACGCGAACAGATCCTCAAAGCCCTCGAGGAGTGCAATTGGGTTGTGGCGGGTCCCGATGGTGCAGCGGTTCGCCTTGGAATGAAAAGATCGACCCTCCACCTGAGAATGCAAAAACTGGGAATCTCACGACGTTGGGGATGATCGCCGCTGCCCCTTTTCCCTCGGCCATTCTACTCGGCTGATTGGTTTCCAATAACTCCGCTGCCTCTTCATTCGACCCTCTCTATCCACCTCCCCACGACTGGCTGGGCCGGTCTGTTCAGGTGTCAGAAAGCTGGAATCCGTCCACACTCCTAGCATTGACCCGCTGGCAGCTTCCTCCCGCCAACGCTCCCGCAGATCGCTATCCCACGATGAATGAATAAGTTTGCCCTGCGTCTGAAACCTACGCGAGTTGGCCCATGCGATGCATTTTCCACGGGGCGTGAGGCGATTGCCATGGCGCGAATACAGACGGTGGGTGGGCGATCCGGCTTGCAAGCGCAGTTTGCCGGGCATGCGAGAGGTTCCTCGCTCGAAATTAACTCTTGGATACCTAGCGAGATGAAAGCTATCTCACCGCTTGTGGACCGGGTGATGCGATTGATCGAAGGATCGCGCTGCGTTCCCGGCGAAGAACCCGCGGTCGAACTGGCACTTCGCGAAGCTGTCAGCAACGCCGTCGTTCACGGCAACCGGATGGACGCTCATAAGTTGGTTCAGATTCGCTGTCGATGCGAGCTGGGAAAAGGACTGTCCATTATCGTCAAGGATCAAGGGCAAGGGTTTGATCCCAATGCAGTTCCTGATTCCCTGGCAGCGGAAAATCTCAGGGCCGAACACGGCCGCGGAATTTACCTAATGAAGACGATGATGGACACAGTCTCCTTTGAGCGTGGAGGCGCTCAAGTTCGCTTGTGGAAGGGCCGGAACACGGCCCAAGAACAGAGCCGCAAGACAAGAACGAATCCTTCCCCTCGGTTAGCAACCAAAAGGTAAGAACGTGCTGAAAATCACTGTCACCGAGACGCAAACGGAGAGTCGATGGATTTTACAAGGCCGGTTGGTCGGG
>DASXMM010000180.1:0-8691 GCA_036495665.1 Candidatus Acidiferrum sp.
TTCCGCCGCCCGCCGAATCGCTGCACTAAGCCTTTTTCCTGTAGTATCTTGTTGAAGTGCGGGGCCCGTAGCTCAGCGGTTAGAGCAGCGGACTCATAATCCGTTGGTCCCAGGTTCAAATCCTGGCGGGCCCACCAACATCTTCTGAGTCCTTAACAACCTCCAAAAGTTGCCTTCCCACTTTTCTTGCTTTTGGCCCAAACTTGGGAACATCTGGGAACAACTGCGCAGTCAACTGCGAAATTGCAGCTTTCCGTGGGTCCAGAAATGCATGAGTATGAATTCCAAGAGTCGTTGTCGCATTCGAATGGCCTGGCTGATCCTGCGCCACCTTTACGGAAACTCCCAGGTGCTGCAGTAGCGCTGCCACGGTATGGCGAAATGCACGCCACCCCATTTTCGGCAAATTCAACTTTTCCAGTGCCCGATAAACTGCCTTCTTGAGCATCCCCGACGGACCAATCGGTTTGCCTCGATGCGTTGAAAAAGCCAGCTCGATTGACCTCTCGTGAGATTCGTCAGCAACGGCCGTTCGTATGTCGCGATAGATTGCATAGATCGCGGTTACGAACTGTTGCGGGAACGGCACGGTCCGGTCGCAGTATTTTGAGACCAGCACATGTGCCAAAAGCCCGGTCCGGCAACGCCACGCGATCGGAGGGCCCGGCGCTTCCGCTTGCACGATGCGTTCGCAACACGCGCACGCCAGTTTCGGACGCACCTGCCGAATCACTTTGAATCGTGCCGGCACGTATTCCAGGATCACGTTGGAATTTGTCGACTATTTTGATTTTTCGCAAATCCAATTGCATGACTTTTACTACTAACCTTTGCAAGATACCTACTTTTCCGAGCCACGTCGAGTACGAAGGGAGGCAAGCACTCGTGCAGGTACTAAACGCCAAGGTCTTTCACGACGAAAATCCGGACCAGAAGTAGGTGCCCCTTTTATGCTCCGAGCCAAGTTTTCCGCGCTTCTTGAGAGCGTTGGGGCTGCAACGCCGGGATTGGCTACGGCTAGCCAAGTCAATAGTCAGTGTCTGTTTGGAAATGTTCCAGAGGGCATGTCAGACACCTCGGAATGTCCTTCCGCCGCCCTTAGGAACGAATGACGCGCAGATTCTCCGGAACCACGAGCCCGTCGAGGTCGACTCGAGAAGTCCGGCCTGGCTGGGCCAGGCTGCTCACGACCGCGCCGGACATGACGCGTTGGAAGGCTGCCTCGAATTGCTCCATTTCGGATTGCGTGCCGACAGTGATGCGGACGTGCGTTGGCCAGACGGGCCACTGCCGGCCGATAAACACATTTTGCGCAGCCATCGCGGCAATAACGTCTTTCGCGGGGCGCTTGGTGTCCAGCATGAAGCAGTTCGATTGCGACGGAACGAAGGAGTAGTTGTTCTTCGCGAGCCACTGAAAGGTCGTTTCGCGAATCGTGGAGTTGATGTGCTTGCGTTCGGGGACGAGGCGCGGATCCTTCAAGCTGGCGGTTGCGGCGGCGACGGCGGTGATGGGCATGGCGCTCCAACCGGAGAACGCGCCCATTTTTTCGAGCAGATCCGGTCGCGCGATGGCAAATCCACAGCGCAACCCCGCCATTCCGTAAATCTTCGAGAAGGTACGCAGGACGATGACGTCTTTGTCCGCTTTGACCAGGTCGAGAGCGGTGGAAGCATCGGAAAAATGGATGTACGCCTCGTCCACCATGACGATGGCGTCCTTCGGTTTGTTGGCGAGCAGGAACTCGATGTCGGTGTGGCTCGTCAGTGTGCCCGTGGGATTGTTCGGCGTGCAGATATAAAACATGCCCGCATCGGGCGCGGCTGCGAGCATGGGCTTCACGTCGTGCGCGTGGGTGCTCGTCAGCGGAACCTTAACCACGCGAGCGCCCGTGGCCTTCGCGGCGTGCATGCCGGCTTCATAACCCGGATCAGCGGTAACGTAACTTTTCGTCGGAGAAGTAAACGCGAGCACGGAGTAGTGCAGCGGCCCGCTGGAGCCGGGAAACGCGTGGACATACTCAGGCTTGACGCCTTCCACCGCGGCAAATGTTTTGATGAGATCTGTCGTCAACCAATCCGAGTAGCGGCCGCCTTGCGCGGCGACATTGTTGACGGCATCGCAAGCTATGCCGCACGGCCCAAGAGGATTCTCGTTCGCGTTGATGAGGACCGCATCCTTGGGATAAGGACGGGGGTCACGAAGCGAGTCGGCGTTGGCCAGCATCGGTTCAGTAACGATGCGATAACCAGCGGCTACCGCTGCGGCGGCCGCAGTGACTTGCAGAAAGGAGCGACGGGAACGACAGGCGGGATTCTCTCCGATTGGCATGGTCTTGCCTCCAATTGCCGCGCACATGGCGCGAACTGGCTGCTGAGAAGCTACCACGATCTTCGCTACTTGTGTCCCCTAATTGCATCGATTTTCTTGCGCGCGAGCATTTGTCGGACGCTCCGCTTCTGGGGCACGCCCGGAGTCTGTAGAAGAAAAGGAGAAACTTGACGGAAAAGAGTTGTCGAATCCGGCGTAAAGCCCGTAGGTTCAAGCGATTGGCCTGCGTTCACGTGAAACAGGGGTCTAGCTAGAAAAATCAGAAAAAACAAGAAATTGCCCTAAGTACTATTGACTGTAGCCCGGCAGGGAAATACCTTAGTACTTTGCTGCACCCGGCCACCTACGAAACTAACTCGCTGCGAGGTCTTGCATGGCCATCGATACCGCGGTTCCCGTCAGCATACCGTCAGGTAAAGCCTTAGAAGAGCGCTGGGAGAAATTGCGAACCCACCGCCGCATTGTTTCACGCGTGAAATTTCAAGTCGAATGGGAAGAGGGCGCTGAACGGCAACGCGCCAACGGAGTGACCGTCGACGTAAGTAAATCCGGATGTCTTGCGGTCGTCGGCGCTGGACTTCCCCTGCGCAAACGCGTCCGCTTGTTCAATCTCAAGAGCGGACGAATGGCAGACGCCCACGTTGTCTGGCGCGATCATGAGGCATGGGACGTCGGCCTCGAACTCGTGAAGCCGGACCCATCATTCTGGGGCGTTAACTTTTAATTTTTGCCCCAGAAGTTTCAACCGGGAATCGAGCCGCGCCGAACTGATTTTCCTACAAGCGTTCAACTCTTCGTCCAGCCGTCGGCCACGATCTTTGTTTCGCCACGATCGACTCGCCGTTGGAGCGTACGCATCTGTTCATCTTGCAGGCCCTGGCGTTTCCGTCCTTCGTGAACCGCCGATGTACGTTTTGTTGCCCTTCGGCGCGAAAAGGCCAAACCGCCGCCAGTTGTCCGTTTTCGTGACGATGGATCCCGAGTGCGGCCGGTCTACGCTCCCCCGCAGGTAAGAGCGCCGCCCCTAAAGACCGTGGGCGCAAGCACTTGGACGTTTCGATCCTCCAGCCCCCGATTTGCTCGCCGCGTAATGGAGGTAGACATTCTACATGCTTTGGGTGTAGAACATCTACGTCCTGAGGTCGACATGAGCCCTCGCTATCAGAACCGTATCGAACTGCTGCAAGGAACCCTCGATCTGCTCATCTTGCAAACTCTGCGCTGGGGGCCGCAGCACGGCTATAGCGTCAGCCAGGCCATCCGCGCAAACTCCGGTGAAATCCTGCAGGTGGACACGGGGTCGCTTTATCCCGCACTGCATCGCCTGGAGCGCCAGAAATGGATTACCGCGGATTGGAAACTCTCAGAGAACAAGCAGCGCGTCAGGGTCTATCGATTGACCGCCAAGGGCAAAAGACAATTGGAATCCGAGCGTTCCCGCTGGGCGCAAGTCTCCGAAGCCATCGCAGGCGTGCTCAATCCCGCGAAGAAAGCGAGCGAAGCGTGACATTTTCGTTTTGGCATCGTCAAAAACGTGACAGCGAATTAGACGAAGAACTCCAAAGCCATTTGCAAATGGCAGCGCAAGACCGCACAGACCGCGGCGAGTCGCCAGAGAGGGCTCGGCTCGGCGCGCAGCGAGAACTCGGCAATGTCGGTCTGATCAAGGAGGTCACGCGCGAGATGTGGGGCTGGGCTTCGCTCGAGCGGTTGACGCAGGATCTGCGTTTCGGACTACGAATGCTAGCCAAGTCGCCAGGATTCACGATTGTAGCGATCCTGACGCTGGCGCTCGGAATTGGAGCGAACACCGCGCTGTTTTCTGTGGTTAATGGGGTATTGCTCAAACCGCTGCCCTACCCGCAACCCGAAAAACTCGTGTGGCTGGCCGAAAGCAAACCGAACTTTGCGACTGGCTCCATTTCCTATCCGAATTTTCGCGACTGGCAGAAAGACAACCGTACCTTTTCAGGTATGGCGATCTATCGCGCCTACAATTTCTCGAATCTGCTCGGCCTTGGCGAAGCCGAACAGGTGCGCGTGCGGTTCATCAGCTCTGACTTTTTCACTGTGCTCGGAGTGAATCCCGTCGTTGGCCGCAACTTTGCATCTGGCGAAGACGAAATCGGCCGTGCGCCGATCGTGATGATTAGCGAAGGGTTGTGGAGGCGGAAATTAAACGCCTCTCCGGAAGCACTGGGAAAGAGCATCAACCTCGACGGCATGGGGTACACCATCATTGGCGTGATTCCAGCCAGTTTCGATTTCTCAGGAATTTTCCGCGATATTGATATCTACGCGCCTATTGGACAATTGAATAATCCGCTGCTTCCGAATCGAGGAGCCGGGTTGGGAATCCACGGCGTCGGCCGGCTGCGCGCGGACGCAACGCTCGAGCAAGCGCGAGCGGACACGGCTCGCATCTCGAACAATCTAGCTGCCGCTTATCCTGATACCAACAAGGGCATCGGAGCTGCGCTGCAGCCTCTAAAGCAAACGATGGTGGGAGACGTTCGTGTGCTCCTGCTTATTTTGCTAGCGGCCGTCGGATTTGTGCTGTTGATTGCGTGCGTCAACGTGGCGAACTTGATGCTGGCTCGTGCGGCGGCGCGCACGCGTGAATTTGCGATCCGCACTGCGCTCGGCGCGGGCCAGGCCAGGCTTGTGCGCCAGCTACTCACAGAAAGCCTGCTGCTGGCACTCACCGCCGGAGGTCTGGGCTTGCTGCTGGCGGGCTGGGGCACTCGATCGGCGTTGCGCCTGCTGGCGCAAGGACTTCCTCGTGCCAGCGAAGTGACACTGGACGCGCGTGCGCTGCTCTTTACTCTGCTGATTTCTCTCGGTTGCGGAATGTTCTTCGGTTTGGCTCCGGCATGGAAGACCGGCGCACGGAATCTGCACGATACGCTGAAAGAAGGAGGACGCGGCGAGAGCGGCTCGCGTCACAGGGCTCAGGGCGTACTTGTTGTCGTGGAAATGGCGATGGCGCTGGTGTTGCTGATCTCGGCTGGTCTGATGGTTCGCAGCCTCGCTGCTCTTTGGAGTGTCAACCCGGGATTCAACTCGCACAACATACTCACGTTCGGTGTGGCTCTTCCGCCTTCCATGCACAACGCCAGCCCTGGAGCGATTCGCGCGGCTCTCCGCGGTGTCGACCAGCAACTCGCCGCGGTTCCTGGTGTGCAATCTCTGTCCCTTTCGTGGGGAGCTGTCCCGCTGAGCAGCGACGATGAGGATCTCTTCTGGATCGAAGGCAAGCCCAAACCGGAGAGCGACAACGACAAGAGCTGGTCGCTCAGCTACGTGGTGGAAGAGAATTATCTGAACGTGATGGGCATTTCGCTCCAGCGCGGACGATTTTTCACGGCGCAAGACAACGAGAGCTCTTCCCATGTCATCGTGGTCGACGACGTCTTCGCGAAGAAATACTTTCCCGGCGTGGATCCTATCGGGCAGCACGTTTTTCTGGATAACAAAGGCGGCCGGGCGGAGATTGTCGGTATCGTGAGTCATGTGAAACAGTGGGGACTCGATTCCGACGACAAGGAGTCGCTGCGCGCGGAGCTTTACTTTCCGTACATGCAACTGCCAGACCAGGCCATGCAGCTCTCTGGGGGCGGAACTGGCGTGATGGTGCGCTACGATCCCCGGGCGACAACCATCGGCGATTCGTTGCGGGCAGCCATCAAAGCGATCAGCGGCGACCACGTGATGTCCAAGACGCAAACCATGGACGAGATCATTTCGGATTCGCTTGCCTCTCAGCGATTTTCGATGGCGGTGCTCGGAATTTTCGCGGTGCTCGCGCTGGCGCTTGTGTCGGTGGGAATCTACGGCGTCGTTTCGTATGTGGTTCAGCAGAGAACGCAGGAGATCGGTGTCCGCATGGCGCTAGGTGCGAAGAAAACAGACGTGTTGCGCTTGGTTCTGGGTGAAGGCATGAAGATGGCGGGCATCGGCGTAGTTATTGGCCTCGCGGCTGCGTTCGGATTGACGCGCCTCATGGCTAGCCTACTGTTTGGAGTGAGCGCGACCGATCCGCTTACGTTCACCGTTGTCGCGATTCTCCTCGGCGCCGTGGCTTTCGCCGCGTGTTACATTCCGGCGCGGCGAGCGATGCGTGTCGATCCCATGATTGCGCTGCGCTACGAATAGCGCTTACTCATCGTGAAGAGCTTATGTAACGGAGGACAGCCACGTGTCAATGCGAGGCGAAATCACGGTGCAAAAACGCGCAACGCAGAGCGCCGCCAGAAGGCCTGTAAAAACATCCATCGTGTAATGCGCGCGAAGGACCAACACAGCGGCGATCTCGAACAACACAATTCCCACGGCCGGCACGGTGAGCCATCGCTTCCCGAGCCGCGCCAGTTCGATTCCGCCAAAAACGGCGATGGCCGTGTGACCGGAGAAGAAGAAATCATTGCCCACGTTGTAAGTGACCAGCAAAGAAGGGAAGCCCGGATAATGCCAGATCATGTTCGGTGGGGCAGGGAGCGCGCAGATCGCTTGCATGACTTGGCGTAACGCCAGTAAGAGCACCAGTCCAAGAAACGGCCGGACGCTGGGACCGAAAAGCCAACGGAGCAGCAAGAAGATTCCCAGTCCATCGATTACAGCAGAACTAAGGATCAAAAGAGCGTTGGCGGCGGCAGGCGACTGGTAAAAGTAGAAATTGAGCCCGGCAGTCATTGCATGAAGCGCGTCACCGACGCCTGATGGAGGCACAGGCCGTCCGGCGATCAGCGATTGCGTCCAGAACCAGATTCCCAGCGCAATGGCGGTGAGCACAATGCGGCGGGTCAGGCGACGCCGCCGGCGCGCGCTTTCGCGATTTGTCGTTTGTTGCGAAGTTTCGGCAGCGGGCGCCTCAGCTGGTGTGGCCGCGTTCATGCCTTTGTCGCGACTTCCAATGCGAGCTCGCGCGCTTTTCTGAGATCCAGCTTGCCGGTGCCGAGATAGGGCAGCTTTTCTACTGGCACAAACTGATCAGGACGCGGCCTCCATAGTGCCGGCAGGTCACACTTTGCGAGCAGTTCCAAAGTTTCCTCCAGCTTATCTTCAGGCAGCGTGTGCAGAACCATCAGCCGCTCGCCCTTTCGTTCATCGGGAATGGCCGTCACTACAAAGACTTGTTCGGTCGAGTGCGCCAATTCGTGGAGCTTGTCCTCGACCTTGATGTGCGGCACCATTTCGCCGCCGATTTTGCTGAAGCGGCTCAAGCGATCGGTGACGCGCAGAAATCCATCTTCGTCGAGCATCGCGATATCGCCGGTGTTGTACCAGCCGTCGCGCAAAACGGCTGCCGTTTTCTCGGGCAGGTTCAAATAGCCCTGCATCACATTCGGCCCGCGCACTAGCAACAGACCCGGCTGATTGACGCCCAGAGGTTGTAGTGTTTCGGGATCGATAATTTTCACAGACATTCCGGGAAGCGGATGGCCAATGCTGCCCCTCTTTGCGCCCACCTGGCGAAACGATGCTGCACGAAAATCAATCGTGTTCACTGTCACGGCGGGCGAGCATTCCGTGCAGCCATAACCTTCGAGCGGCCGAATGCCAAAGCGATCTTCAAAGGCCTGCGAAATGCGCTCCGGCAGCTTCTCCGCGCCGGCCATCACGAAGCGCAAGCTGCCAAACTGTTCCGGTTCGCAGCGCCGCGTGTAAGCATTGAGAAAAGTCGGCGTCGCAAGCAGCATCGTCACCGCATATTTGTTGACGAGAGCGCCAATCACGCGGGAATCGAGCGGATTCGGATGAAACACCACGCCAATGCCGGTCGCCGCAGGCAGGCACAACGTGCCAGTAAACCCAAAGGAATGAAAAAACGGAAGAATGCCCATGATGCGGTCATTCGAGTGCAACAGGAAAACCTGGTTGAGCTGCTCAACGTTTGCGGCGACGTTGTAGTGGGTCAGCACCACGCCCTTAGGTTCGCCCGTCGAGCCGCTGGAAAAAATAATTGTGGCAATGTCTTCGAGCTTTGTTTTCCGTTCGGAACCTGCGTATTTTTCGACGGTTCGAGGAGACAGGAAAAATACCAGCGCGGCGCCCAGGCGTTCGAAAAAACCGGGGTTCTTCGCGATGTCTTCGATGAAAATGGTTTCAGCGGGTGGTGTGACGTGCACACGCTCTAGAAACGCTCGAGCCGTGATCACCGTCTTGAGGTTGCACTGCTTCGCGCAAGACTCCAGCGTCTCGTTCGACGCCGTATAATTCAAATTGACAGGCACTTTGCCCATCAGCATCGCCGCGAAATTTATCAGCGCGCCCGGAATCGAAGGCGGCAACAAAACCCCCACCATCTCCTGCCCCTGCCACGTCTTTCGCAGCCGCCGCGCCAAAAACAACGTCCGCGTC
>DASXMM010000181.1:0-1793 GCA_036495665.1 Candidatus Acidiferrum sp.
ACCGATGTGACCAACGCAAGCCGAACGCAACTGCTCAATCTTAAAACACTGGATTGGGATGAAAAGTTGCTCGCGGCGTTCGAAATTCCGCGCACCATGCTGCCGCTAGTGCGATCGAGTAGCGAGGTGTACGGTGCGGCGACGATACCGGCGATCGCCGGGGTGGAAATCGCGGGGATTCTCGGCGATCAGCAAGCGGCGCTCGTAGGACAGGCTTGTTTCAGTCCCGGCGAAGTAAAGAACACTTACGGGACCGGCTGCTTTCTGCTGATGAATACCGGCGACCGCATTGTTCCCTCAAATTTCGGATTACTGACGACGGTTGGCTACAAAATGGGCAGCGCGCCGGCATGTTACGCGCTCGAAGGTGGCGTGGCGATTTCGGGGGCGCTGGTGCAATGGGTGCGCGACAATTTCGGAATGATCGAGAAAAGCGCGGACATCGAAACGCTGGCGCGCACGGCGAAAGACAACGGCGGTATTTATTTCGTCCCGGCGTTCTCCGGTTTGTATGCGCCGTACTGGAAAGAGAACGCGCGCGGCATCATCGCGGGACTGACGCGATACGTCAATAAGGGGCACTTCGCGAGAGCCGTCCTGGAAGCGACCGCTTTTCAAACACGCGAAGTGGTAGAAGCGATGGAAAAAGATTCGCAGATCGATCTCGCCTCGTTGCGGGTGGACGGCGGCATGGTGGGGAACGAGCTGCTGATGCAGTTTCAAGCGGACATTTTGAATCGCGAAGTGGTGCGCCCTGTCATTCGTGAGACGACGGCGCTCGGCGCGGCGTATGCCGCGGGGTTGGCGGTGAACTTTTTCTCAGGCCTCGACGAACTGCGGACCAATTGGGCTGTGCACCGGAAGTGGACGCCACATCTCGCCGAAGCGGAACGCGAAGAGCTTTACAGGCATTGGAAGAAAGCAGTCACCCGCTCATTTGATTGGGTCGATTCTTGAAGCGCACGCCAAAGTTTTGGTCTGGGCCACAATGTTCCAAGGAGACCACGGAATGACCTCCCCTTTTCTGGGCGAATTTCTAGGCACGCTGATTATCGTACTGCTTGGAGACGGAGTCGTCGCGGGAGTGCTGCTGAAGCGATCGAAAGCCGAAGCCAGCGGCTGGATGGTCATCACGGCTGGATGGGCGTTTGCAGTGATGGCTGGCGTTTTCGTTTCGATTGCGTGCGGAAGCAATGATGCACACTTGAATCCTGTCGTTACCGTGGGCTTTGCGGTGCGCGACGCCAGTTTCGTGAAACTCGGTCCGTATCTCTTGGCGCAACTCCTCGGCGCCATGGTGGGGGCGGTTCTTGTGTGGCTCCATTACTTGCCGCACTGGAAGGAAACGCCTGATGCCGCCGCAAAGTTGGCTTGTTTTTGCACTGCGCCGGCGATCCGTAACTTCGCTGCGAATTTATTCAGTGAGATTTGCGCCACGTTCGTTCTGGTGTTTGTCATTGGCGCGATTTTTTCGAAGAAAGTGTCCGCCGCGGGCCCGGCCGCGGGATTGGGCCCCTATCTCGTGGGGAGCCTGGTGTGGGGTGTCGGACTTTCTCTCGGCGGCACAACCGGCTATGCCATCAATCCGGCGCGCGACTTGGGTCCGCGTATCGCGCACGCCATTCTGCCGATTGCGGGAAAAGGCGGCTCCGATTGGAGCTATGCGCCTATCCCGGTGATCGGCCCGCTTCTCGGCGGAGCACTGGCGGGCCTATTGCTTCGCGCCCTCGCGGTTTTCTGAAGCTGCTTTTCTACTAAAACCGTTCGCTAGTACAAGTAACCGATTCCGCATG